>CAZEBL010000333.1:0-2733 GCA_964510325.1 uncultured Melioribacter sp.
CTATAATTTAGAGAGAACTTTAACTGAGAATGAAATTGAAAAAGATTTTAGAAATATCATCAAATCTGTCGAGAAAAATTTTAATGCACAACTTAGAGGGAATTAGTTGGGTGAAGGTTCAAAATATGATTTGTTTATCGA
Organism: uncultured Melioribacter sp.; assembly: GCA_964510325.1. Taxonomy (GTDB): domain Bacteria; phylum Bacteroidota; class Ignavibacteria; order Ignavibacteriales; family Melioribacteraceae; genus DSXH01. The sequence goes on from CAZEBL010000333.1 coordinate 142, forward strand.
TGAACTAAATGCGCTTGAAAAGCAAATCTATTATTTTATACAAAAAGGTTCAGAGCTAATGGAAGCAAACAAAGCTTTGAACAATAAAATCATTCAACTAGAAAAAGAGAACGACATTCTGAAAAAGAAAATTTCGGAAATTGAATTAAAAGTAAATAAAACTTTGTTTAATGAAGGGAATCTATTTGGTTCTGAAACAATTAAATTGGAGGAAAGAGAAGCACTAAAGAATAAAATAAGCGAACTGATAGCAAGAATTGACTATCATTTGCGTTCTTAAAATGATGTTTGATGATGGAATAGACATAAAATGAGTGAAAAAAAGAAGCTGAAAGTAAAAATATTTGACAAGGAATATTCACTACTTGTTGAAAATCAAGAAATAGCTGCTGAATTAGCTGAGTATGTAAATAGAATGATGGAAGAGACGAGAGACGAATTACCCGATCAACCTAAAGATACAATAGCGATAATTGCTGCACTTAACATTGCATATGATCTTTTTGTGGAAAAAAATAAATATAGAGAATTCAGCATACAGGCAACAGATAAAATAAAAAAGATAAAGCTTCTTCTAACCGAATCCAGTTTTATGTCAAGCCCATCATAATTTTACCCGCTCCGTCGGCTTTAGTATAAAAAAGAACTAACAATAAAAAATACCTAAGGGTTATTGACTCACGGCGTGTATTACAGGCCTCGCTCCGCTTGCGGAGATCCCGGTAATTCGGGACAGTGGAAGTAAAAAGCGTCGGGCAATTTCCCGCATTGTATAGGAAAGGGTTCTTTTCCTATGCAAAAGGTCGGCGGCAGCGGTTATATATAAATTTCGTTTAATGGAGGTCTAATGCAATTGGATTTGTTTGTGGTAATAATTATTGCTGGCGCTACAGCAGTTATCTCTTTTGTTTTGGGATGGTTTATTAATTCCAAAATCGGAAAGAACAGTATTGAAAATGCAAAAGAAAAAGCTCAAAAATTAATTGACGATGCAGAAAAAGAAGCAAAACATTTAAAGAGAGAAAAACTTTTAGAAGTAAAAGATGAATGGCTTAAAAAGAAACAGGAATTTGATAATGAAGTTAATTCGAAAAAACAAAAACTTCAGAATCATGAAAAACAGCTTGAAACAAGAGAAGAGAACTTAGAAAAGAAATATGATCTGGTAAGCCAGAAAGAAAAAGCTAACAAAGATTTAGAGAAATCTCTTCTTCTGCAGAAAGAAGATATTGAAAAGAAGAATCAGGAATTAATCCGTTTAATTGCTGAGCAGAATGTACGTCTGGAAAAAACAGCCGGTCTAACCTCGGAAGAAGCTAAAAAAATGTTGATGGAAAATATGATCAACAAAGCAAAGACCGATGCTGCTCAAATGATAAAAGAAATACGGGACCAGGCGAAAATTGATGCTAAGAAAGAAGCTCATCGAATTACAATCCAGGCTATTCAAAGAACTGCTGTAGATCATTCGGTTGAATCTACTGTTTCTGTTGTTCAAATTCAGAATGACGAAATGAAAGGCAGAATTATCGGTCGAGAAGGACGCAACATTCGTGCATTCGAAGCTGCGACCGGCGTTGATGTAATTGTTGATGATACACCCGAAGCGGTAATCTTATCTGCTTTCGATCAATTCCGTAGAGAAGTTGCAAGAATTTCTCTTGAGCGTTTAATTGCCGATGGTAGAATTCATCCAGCCAGAATTGAAGAAGTAGTTGCAAAAGTTCAGGAAGAATTGGATGAAGAAATTCAGAAGGAAGGTGAAAATACACTCATTCAGCTCGGACTACATGGTGTTCATAACGAATTAGTTAAACATATCGGAAAGATGAAATACCGTTCAAGCTACGGTCAAAATCTTTTACAGCATAGCATTGAAGTTGCATATTTAACAGGAATAATGGCTGCAGAGCTTGGATTCGATACTACAATTGCTAAGAAAGCCGGCTTAATGCACGATATTGGTAAGACAATTGATAAAGATGTTGAAGGTCCACACGCTTTACTTGGTTATGAGTTGACTAAGAAGTATAACGAGCATCCGATAGTTGTTAACGCTGTTGGTAGTCACCACGAAGATATAGAAATGGAGCATCCCATAGCTGCATTGGTTCAGGCAGCAGACGCAATAAGCGGTGCAAGACCTGGTGCAAGAAGAGAACCACTGGAAAGTTATGTAAAGCGATTAGAAAATCTGGAAAATCTTGCAAAGACGTTTGAAGGTGTTGCTAAAACTTATGCAATTCAAGCTGGACGCGAAGTTCGAGTAGTGGTGGAACCTGATAAGATTGATGATGTTATGGCCGATAAACTATCTTATGAAATCTCTCAGAAAATTCAGGAAGAGATGGAATATCCGGGTCAAATTAAGGTAATGGTTATTCGCGAAGTAAGAAAAATTCAATACGCAAAATAAACTTAACTAAATAGAACGCAGATTATTATGATTGGTTAAGATCTGTTTTGATCATAATTATCATAAAGATCAGCGTTCTATTTTCCCCAAATTTTTGTTTACCTACTTAAAAAATCTTTCTATATTGAATTAACATTATTACATGATTACACTCGATGAGGAAAAAAAATTTTCTT
>CAZEBL010000334.1:0-2727 GCA_964510325.1 uncultured Melioribacter sp.
TACGGGGTTTCTGCTTAATTGAATCGGAGATCCATGTGCGGGGGATTTTTTTATAGATTGATTCATTGAAGAGGGGGAGATCATTAAATACAGGTGTATTTTCAGATTGATAAATTCCATTCAGTTTTGCCGGGTCAATAAAAGATAAAACCGGATATTCTTTTCTACTCTCAAGATCATTCAAACCGCACAACAGAATTCCAGTCTTTTCACCAATGGTTACTTTGTTCATTCCCCAAAAATGCCCGTGATGCCAGTATTCTCCAATCACATTCAAATTTTTATCCATTTTTATTAAAACGTATGGAGAATTAAAACTCTGGGCCCCTACGTAAATTTCCTTATCGCCGTCTTTATCAAAGTCATCAACTATTAGTGCGAAAGCATTGAATTTATCTGTCAGTTCTTTACCATTATAGATCACTCTTCTACCTATTTTTGCTTTGTTTATTAATTTACCGAAGTGGTCAATTACTTTGATTGTATCTGTATAAATCTGGCTATCCAGTAAACCGGGTACAATAGAAATTATTTCGTTTTTACTTCCATTTATGATGTTATCAATTGAACTGAGTTTTATATTGTAACTATTTTCATGCTGAAAGGCTCCAAAATGTGTGAATGGGAGTTCGAGTAATTCTTCGTTTGATTGGTTATATATCTGAAGCAACTTTAAACTGTCGTTAGAAATAAGAAAAGCCGGATTTAGATCCTTTGTGATAGTTTTATAATTCAAACCAAATAGAAAGACTACAATTGCAGCAACAAGAGATAATCCTGATTCAACCGGATTGGTTCTAATTAAATAATATGTTCTACCAATTATAGTTTTTGGCAGAAGTCTTCCGGTTTTATTTATTCCGAAAACAGGTTTTACACTTAGAGATTTTGTAGAAAGAAATTTTGTCCTATTCTCTTCAATCTGAGCTGCGCCTTCAACAGTAGAATAAAATTCTTTGATGCGTAAGTATATTTCATTACAGCCGTAACATTCCTCAAAATGATTCTTAATGTCATCTTTAATGCTTTCAACCTCCGGACTTCCAAGCGCATAGAGCTCAATTATATTTTCATCGTAATGTTTCATATACTTATTTTATCCTTTCATCTCATAATAAATGCAGAAATACTATTCGAATGCATCTTTAAGATTTTCAGTCACCCTTTTTTTGGAAAGCTTTGCTATATATTCAAAATGTATTCTGTGCTTTTTTCTGTAGGCATCATAAGTTAGACTGGGCATATTCTCCTTCAGGCATTCAAAATATGATGTTTCAACTCCATCGTTAAAAATATATGTATTTGTAAGAAGTTGATTGATAGCTTTCATATAACAGGAAAATTCGAGTTCTGTCAATTTCTTTTTGATCAGATATTTTTCTTCCATCAATAAGTTTATTTCACGTATAGAATTTTCTACAATTGACTTAACATCCATTTCCAGCAAATCAGTATCGATAGTGAAGCTAATTGGACTAACTGAGTCGATTTTCAAATAAATACTTTTTAGAATTAATGCAGCGTCAAGCAGTGATATAAAATTTCTGTAATTGCTTTTGTTGTCGAGCAAACTGCACATTTCGGAAAGTGCAGTTTTAATGTTGACTCTTTTGTGCAATAAATGGAGAATTTCTGATTCTAATTCTTGGAGAGGGAATGGGGGGAGGTGAAAATTGATTTTCTCTGATGCCGATATAAATGTTTCTCCTAACCGTTCAAATGTTTTAACTGAGCCGGAGTTTTTAAGAGCCAGTTTAATATTTCTTAATATTTTCGACGTAATTGGATCATTCTCATGATAAATTCTGAAAATCCCGTCATTTAATTTGGAAAAAACAAGTGTCCGGAAATTAATGAGTGTCTGCTCTTCCGAAACTTTATAAGGATCCCTTTCATTAGAAAAATAATTCATTAATTCGAGGAATCTATTTTCTTCATCCATCTCAAATATTTCTGCAATACAATCCAGTGCTACCGAGTTTATAGTATGAGGATAAATATCAAACGTTATTTTTTGGTTTTTAAGTAGTTGTGTTAATCTTATTGCAGCAAACTGATGAGCTGATTTAACAAGCTGATTGATTTCAAAAGGAGTAATCTTACCATCAATGGCAGATTTTATTAATGGAATTACAAACCTAATGATATTTGAGTTATTCAAAGAGATTATTTTTTTATTACAAGTTAATATTAGATGAAATAATTACCAACAATTTTTTCTGACCTTTTTAGTAATCTCCAATTATCAATTCATGTTTAATTTTATGAATCTGTAGATATTTATAATAAATTCTAATTTCCGACTTCAGTCCTTTTGCCTCTAAATTCTTGCACCTAATATTTCCCGTTTCCCGTAAAAGGCAAATTAACACTCGTTCATGTAATCGGTTCAAAACGACTCATCTATCCTTGATTTTAGAGGGCATCATTATTATTTTGCACCGCCTTAATCATATAAAAATGGAGGTTTAAGATGCGTGACGATAATGGAATTGGAAAAGGTTTATTAATCGGTTTTCTTACAGGTGCAGCTGTAGGATCTGTTATAGCACTCCTTTTTGCTCCTAAATCCGGCAAAGAATTGCGTGAGGATATTAAAAATAAATCCCAGGATTTTCTTGACGATGCAGAACAATACCTCGCAAGTGCTAAAGACAAAGCTTCGCAATTAATAAACGAAGGTAAAAAAAAATCCGAAAAATTAGTCTCTGATGCAAAGGAAAAAGT
>CAZEBL010000335.1:0-2675 GCA_964510325.1 uncultured Melioribacter sp.
ATGATACAACAAACTCATCTATTGGATCGAACATAAAGAGAACTTCGAGACCTTTCTTCTTAAAGATTTCGAGATGTGGATCGGACAGAATGGAATCTCTGTTTGGTCCGCTTAAATAGAAAATTTCTTTCTGATCCTCCTTAAAACGTGACACATAATCAGCTAAAGAAATTAATTCCTCTTTATCTTTACATACAGATGAATTAAAGCGAAGTAACTCAGTATATTTTTCGTGATTAATAAAGTCGCTATAACCAAGTTTGAAAATACGGCTATGTTCTTTCCAGAATTTTTCGTAACCGTCCTTATCATTTTTTGCTTTGTCGGATAAATGCGAAAGCACAGTAGCAGTAACACTTGAAGAAATTTTAGAAAAGATAACATTTTCCTGTAAAGTTTCGCGGGAAATATTGAGAGGCAAGTCTTCCGAATCTACAACACCTTTTACAAAGCTTAGGTATTCTGGTAATAAATCCTTGTTTTTATGTTGAATTAATACCCGTCGGACATATAGATCGAGTCCGTAATTTTCCCTATCCATCCAGAAGTATTCAAAACTTTTTGCTGGAATAAATAGAAGCGCATTGAATTGAATTGGAGCATCGACCGACTTATGAATAATTTCCATCGGCTCATTATTATCGTAAGTAAGAAATTTATAAAACTCTACATACTTTTCTTTAGTAACAGAACTTTTGGGTTCCCGCCAAATAGCAGAAATTGTATTTATTTTTTCTTTACCAAGAAAAATAGGGAATGAAATAAAACTTGAATGCTTTTTAATAGTATGCTCAAGTCTCCATTTCTCAGCAAATTCAGAAGCATCTTCTTTAAGGTGAATTTCTATTTGTGTTCCTCTCTTAATTTTATCATTCAATTCCGAAATTTCATAGTCCCCCAATCCATCGGATTTCCATTCAATAGCAGGTTCATCTTTCTTAAATGATTTTGTTCTAATTATAACTTCCTTTGCAACCATAAATACAGAATAGAATCCAACACCGAATCTTCCGATTATATTATTAGCATAGTCTTTAGTTTCTGAAACAAGCTTTACAAATTCTTCAGTACCGGATTTTGCAATTGTTCCAATATTGGTTATTACTTCATCGCGAGTCATACCAATTCCGGTATCGGAAATTGTTAACGATTTTTTCTTTTCATCGAACTCAATTTTTATTTCCAAAGGTAGGTCGTTATCTGCAATATCTGTTCCTTTATTCGATTCAAAACGTATTTTATCCAGTGCATCCGATGCATTTGAAATTAGTTCGCGTAAAAAGATTTCCCGACTTGTATATAACGAGTGGACTAAAATGTCTAAAAGCTTTTTTACTTCTGCTTTAAACTCGTATTTGGTTGAATGAGTTTTTTCTGTCATTTTTCTTTCCTCCGGATTTAATTATTCATTCATCAAATAGAAATTTGGTAAGCTAATGGAAATTATTTTAAGACTTCATAAAGTTTTTTAATTGTATTAAAAACGTTAACGGCTCCCATCTTATCAACTTTTCTATCATAAGTCATAATTCCGTTTACTTCTATCTCAACATCGGTAGTTTGTGTATAGATTGCAGCAGAAAGACCTTTCATAATCAAACCGGGAAATTTTTCAATTAATGATAAGAATGCACTTCTTAACTCATCAGTATTGTTAAAGCTTCTGTAACCCCAGTTATCTTTATTTTTCCATGTATGATTTTCTATTGGAAGCCCTAAACCACCGAACTCACCGAGAGCAAGAGCACGATTATCGTTTTTATATTCCGGCATAGAAGGACCGGGGTAATCGTGTTTATCCTGAATATCACCGGCTCCGTAAAAGTCGCTCCATCCGCTTGGTCCATCTACCAATCGGTATGGATCGTAATGCTTAATCCAGTTGCAAATTTGAATTGTGTTGAATTGTCCCCATCCTTCATTAAAAGGAACCCAGACAATAATGGATTGAAAATTGTAGAGTTGATCGATAATATTTTTTAATTCCTTTTCGAACTGATATTCAGATTGAGCCGTTCGTTTTATTTCGTTATTATCACCAGATGATGCATATCCATCTCCGCTCGGCATATCCTGCCAAACAAGCATTCCCAACCGGTCGCAATGGTAATAATATCTTGCCGGTTCTACCTTAACATGTTTACGGATTAAATTGAAGCCATATTGTTTCAGTTTTTCAATATCGTAATAAAGAGCTTCATCGGATGGAGCGGTGTAAAGTCCATCCGGCCACCATCCCTGATCTAAAGTACCGAATTGAAATAAAAAATTATTGTTGAGCATTAAGCGTGGAATACCTTTGGAATCTTTTTCAACAGAAATTTTTCGCATAGTAAAGTATGAAGTTATCTCATCAAGTAGTTCATTTTTTCTGAGGAGCCGAACTTTCAGGTCGTATAAAAAAGGATTGGAAGGTGACCATAGTTTAGGATTCTGCAAATTAATTGTAATTAAATCGCTGTAATAATATTTCTCGCGGCTTATTTCTTTTGAACCATCGTAAGCAATAATCTCAACTTCATCATCGCTTTGAATTCCTTCGTAGTTGAAATTAACCCATAATTTTTTATCGCCAATATCAGGTATCAGTTTTATATTTTTTATGTAGGTCTTGTTAACAGGTTCAATCCAGACAGTCTGCCAAATTCCGGTAACAGCAGTGTACCAGATTCCAC
>CAZEBL010000336.1:0-2648 GCA_964510325.1 uncultured Melioribacter sp.
AGATGCTGATCGGATTCCAGACCATATCCTTCAATTATTTCTTTTGATGATCTTATAGAAACAAATTTGTCTGTAGTAATTTTCTCGTTAGAATTTTTCCACTTTAACTCTTGAGTTGTAAGAACAGTTCCACTGTCATTAACAGCTACTACACTGTCTATTGCATACATGTCCATAGTTATATCATCTACCTTACCGCGTTTAGATGTTAAAGTCGTTGTAATCCTCTGTTCGGAATTGTAAAAATGTATTTTAACACCTTCCAGCATAGTCACTTTTTGCATTTCATATTTTTTTAGATGATCGGAAAAAAGGACGGCTCTAATTCTACCTTCGTTAGTAAAAGTTATTTTAGAGTTCCAGCTTTCATGCGATGGGATTTCTGATTGTGTACCATCATCTTCAATAATTGGTTTTATTTTTTCTTCGGAACAGGATACCAGAATTACTAACAACAGAACTGCAGCTAAATACCTCATCTTGTCTGAAGTCCCAGTTTAACAAGGTCGTGCAGATGAACAACACCTTCGGGAATATCATTTTCATCGACTACAATGAGTGATGTTATATTGTAATTCTCCATCTGCTGTAATGCAAAAGATGCAAGTAAATCCTTTTTTAGAGTTTTTGGTTTTTTAGTCATTATATCGCCGGCAGAAAGATTTTTTATATCAAGAGTTTTTTCAAGCAATCTTCTTAGGTCGCCATCCGTAATTATTCCAGATAATTTACCGCTCTTATCAACTACGCACGTCATACCAAGTCTTTTGGACGTGATTACGAAAATCGTATCTTTGATAGAAGTCTTCTCACTAACAATCGGGATATCATCGCCCAGAATCATTATCTCAGAAATTTTAAGTGAGAGTCTTTTACCCAGACTTCCGCCCGGATGAAGCATTCCAAAATCTTCTTTTGAAAAACCCTTAAGCTCAAGTAGAGTTATTGCTAATGCATCGCCCATTACTAATGCTGCGGTTGTAGAGGCAGTTGGTGCAAGATCGTATGGGCATGCTTCCTCTTTTACACCAACATTCAAAACTATATCACATTCCTTAGCCAATCGCGAATCAATTTCTCCAAGCATTCCAATCAATATTACGTTTATCCTCTTAAGCATGGGTATAAGTTGAATAAGTTCTTCTGTATGACCGCTTTTAGAGATCAAAATTACTATATCATCTTTTCTAACCATACCTAAATCGCCATGCAATGCATCTGTTGGATGCAAAAATATTGATGCTGTGCCGGTTGAGTTCATTGTTGCAACTATTTTTCTGGCAATTATACCCGATTTGCCAACCCCAGTAAATACAATTCGCCCTTTCGAATTAAGAATTACATTAATCGCTTTTACAAATTCATGATCTATACTGTTAATAAGATTTAATACAGCATTTCCTTCAATGCTTATAATCTCTTTACCTTTGGATAAAATTTTTTCTTCAGACACGCTTCCTCTAAATTTTATTTTCAATTATGGACATTCTTTATTAAAACCAATATTTCATTTAGTATAGAATTTGCATTATTGCTCTTAAAGAGATACTTAACTGATCTTTTAACTTCTCTTTTAGCCCACGATGGTGTAGCTGATAAACCGACTTTTGCAAGTAATGGTAAATCCAGTACTTCATCACCGGCATAGAAAACATTTTTATAATCAATTGAAATTTTGCTAAGCAACTCATCAACTGCCTTTACTTTTTCAAGCGTTGATGAGATTAAAAATATATTTTTAATCTTATTAAGCTCGTTAATTAATTCATCCTTGTCACGAGCCGTTATAATCCCAAACAATAATCCAAGAGAGGATAATTCTTTAGAGAATTTTTTAATCTCCTGAATAATTTCCTCAAACTGTTGGGCAGTTAAATTATTATTATGAACAAGCACGCCGTCCAGATCGAATAAAAAAAGTTTAATTTCTTTTAAAATTACAGAAAGCTCGTTTTTCATTTCTTTACAATAGAATCAATTTCTTTAATTGTGATTAGTAGTTCCTTTAATGATGTTAAATGGAGCTGACTTGCAGCATCGCTTAAAGCTTTTTCAGGTTCTGGATGCACTTCCAGAAATAACCCATCAATACCTACTGCGGCTGCAGCTTTAGCAATAGTAGGAATAAACTTACGCTCTCCACCGCTTACACCACCCTGACTTGGAATCTGAACTGCATGAGTTGCATCCATAATTACCGGATAACCAATTTGTTTCATTATTTCCAATCCCCGCATATCAACTACAAGATTATGATATCCAAATGTAGTTCCTCGTTCTGTAAGAAGAATTTTTTTATTACCGGTAGATTCAATCTTCTCGGCAACATGTTTCATATCCTCGGGGGCAAGAAACTGACCTTTCTTAATATTTACTACTTTACCGGTTCTTCCGGCAGCGACTAAAAGTTCTGTCTGTCTGCACAGGAAAGCCGGTATTTGAATTATGTCGGCAATATCTGAAACAAATTTTATTTCATCTTCTGTATGAACATCTGTAAGTATTTGTAATCCGAGTTCCTCTTTAACTTTTTTAAGTATTTGAATAGCATCTTCCATTTGTATTCCTGAGAATGAGTTGATGCTTGTTCTATTGGCTTTTTTATAACTCGTTTTGAATACAAAGGGGATACTTAATTCATCTGTAAT
>CAZEBL010000337.1:0-2646 GCA_964510325.1 uncultured Melioribacter sp.
CCCCCAAATAAATACCCGCTCTAATTTATCCGTAGATTTAACGAAAAGGTTATCTATATACAGATATAAATTTAGATCGTTAACCGGTGTAATCGAAATCCATGGACGGGCGTTATAAGTTATATCCTCTATATTACCGGATGGATTTCCTTCTATCCACATATTTAAGGATGTTCCAAGCCGGATAATATCCGATGCTTTCAGAGAGAAACTTCCACCTGCCCATGAGTAAAATGCCAAATAGTCTCTTGAAAAATTATAAGTCTTGGTATGGCCTCCCCATAAATTTGCACTCCATGCCGGATTGACATTAAACCAGGAACTATATGTCAATTCATATGAATCATATTTCACACTCAAGTCTTTAGATTTACCAAGCGAAGCATTTATTTCAAATCCCCAATTGCTCCTGAATTGCATGTTGTAACCGAATAACCATCCATGATCTGTATAATTATCAACTTTTTCATAATCAAGAACAGGACCTGTATAAATCAATATTTGAGAGACAGCACCTTCTTTGGGATACCAGATAGGACCGGTGAATGATGCCAGATGAAATGTACCTTTCCATGGTACATAACCTACCTGATCAACATCAAAATTTTCTCCAATATATCTGGTTCTAATTCCTGTTGCCCAATTTTCACTAAAATTCATGTAACCCATCGATGCGGCATAATCGCCGTCAGAATTTTTTATTGAACGTGCCAATTGATAAGACAATTGCCAAGAAGAACCTCTGAAAGCTCCATCAACATCAAGCACGCCATAAGTATTTCCGGTTGTTTGCTTACCAACGAATAGAACACCAACATTAGAATTACCCATAATTTGTTTTTTTACTCTGCCCGAAATAAAATAAGCTGAAGGTTCTGTTCCATTAGTTCCATCATAATTTATAAAATCTTTTTCCGGTGTTCGTGCAACAAATCCACCGTATTCCCAATCCTCATAACGACCAAATGCTTTCGCTCCGAAAATTATTGGAACTTCTCTTCCATCGGGTAATTTTTTGCCGATTCTTCTCGAATAGAAAAGTTCGAGAGGAGTATAAAAACCGGAATTTCTCTGTCTTCCGGAAGGCATAAATATTTCGTTTCCCTGAATGAAGAAAGGTCTGCGTTCGGAGAAGAAAGATTCGTATCGTGAAATATTGAAATCATATGGATCAGCTTCTATCTGAGCAAAATCCGGATTCGCTGTAACCTGTAATGTTAATTGTGGAGAAGGATTATAAAAAATATCAAGTCCCGCATTTGGATCCATCTTGTATTTATTACCGCCAAGGTAAGTTAATTTACTAAAAGCAGTAGGATAAATTTCAAGGTTCAATCCTTTTACCGATGGTCTGAAATCTTCGAATAAAAGTTTTCCGAATTTTGAAACACGCTGACCCTCGTTCTGTTCGTAACGGCACCAGTATTGATCTTCTGAAATTGCCGGTATCCACCTGTCAATGTCCATTCCCCAATAGTCAAGGTTGGAGTTATATTGAATTGATTTGTAAGGGATTTCAATCTCAACAATATAACCCCAGTCATACACTTTACTATCCGAGAACCATATTCCATCCCAGTTATAATCTCTATTGCGGGCATCATCCAGCAGTCTGCAATCGGCACGTACACCGGCAGCACTTACGGCAAATTTGTAAGCTGTCCGTTTATCACCGAAAGTATCGAGCATTAGAGAGACGACATCCCCCCCGAAGTCGTCCAATTTTCCTATGTTTTGCTGAATGTTTATCGGGTCGTCGTAACATACAATTAGACAGTAAAGAGAAGTTTCCGTTGTTAATATTTTAGCGTAAGTATGTTTTGAAGGATCTTTTCCAAAATAAGGTGCTAACTGGAAGAAACCGTTTATTTCATTAACTGAATCCCATGCCTTATCTATTATGCCATCAATAACTATAGGCGTATCAATTTTTTTTAATGGAACAACTTTCTGATCATTATTAGAATAAACCGTAATTGATGAAAGGAGAATCAATGTAAAAATCTTTTTCATAAGCTTTCCATTTTCTACAACTTTTTAGACGAAGTCATATTTTGAAAGGTTGCAAATCAGGTGAAAATTTTTATTTGTTGTTAGGATTGTAAATTTGAATTGATTTTAATTATTAGTTCTAACTAAATTGTTTCGTAGCTAAGATGAAACTCACAAAAACAAACATATTATTTCTTTTAATTCTTCTATTCTTATCAACACCAGCTCCATGCCTTCCATTTAACATTAATCGTATTATTACTTCTTTTGATGAGAAAGAAAAGACGGATCTTTACTTAAAGGGTATAGAGGCGCTTAACTCAAAAGATGTATTATCTGCAGAAAAATATTTTAAGGAATCGATTAGAAAGTATGGAGATGCGGCTTCTTACTATGAATTAGCTAAAATCAATTTGAAAAAAGATACGTTCCTTTCCAGAAACATTGCTTACGAGCAATTTAGAAAAGCAGCATTACTGGAACCTGAAAATTTAGAATACAGATATGCATTTGCAGATTTAATGAAAGACTTTGCACGCAGAAGCTCCATGAAGCAATACAAAGAAATCATTTCACTCGATTCTAACCAGGTTGATGCATATTTAAGTCTGGGTGATATGAAAGCAAATGACTTTAAGGAGTTTAATAAATCGG
>CAZEBL010000338.1:0-2626 GCA_964510325.1 uncultured Melioribacter sp.
TCATTCTTTACAATCATAGAAAGTGTAATAGTGCTCATATTATTCCACCACCGACATGTGATTAACGCTGTGACCAAGTTTAGAATTTACTTCAGCTAAAAATTTAACTGCATGCTCATTTTTATTATCATACCTAATAGCCCACTCGAACATAACTTTTGCCTGTTCGGGTTGATCGCTTAGCATAAGAACCTGTCCAAGTCCAAGACATGCGGAGGATGAGTTTGAATCTTCGGTTAGTTCGGTTTCAAAATACTGTGCTGCATATTCAAGATTGTTGTTTGCAAGAGAAATATTCCCGGCTAAATTCAATAATTCTGTGTAAGTTATCATTGAATTCGTGTTATCAAAATTTTGAACCGCCTCATAAATTGATTTTTCCGCAAGTTCGAGCTCATTATCTGCAATATGTACTTTGGTCCTTTCAAAATATTTTACAAAAGAATTTTTATTAATAGGGAAAAGATATTGACACGGATTTATTGTTTTATTTTTTAACCAGATATCCTCCGGTGTGCCACCCCATTTTGAAGCAAAGATTTCCCTGTTAGTTTCTAACCTTTTTCTGTAAGCTTCGTTACCATCTGCTTTAAAGCTTTTTGAACCGAAGTGATGAATAAAAATATCCTTTGCAATTACTGCTTTGTAACCGGCAAGTTGAGCTCTTAAACAATAATCATCGTCTTCATAATTACCGGGTGAAAATCGTTCGTCGAGTCCACCAATTTTATTAATGACTTCTCTTTTGATCAATGTACATAGAAATGCTAACCGCGGAAAATTAAGAATCTGATTTTTATTCTTAGCATTAACACTCTCTGCATATTCTTTCATTTCTTCAATAGTGCTATATACTGCTTTCTCATCGCGTTGAAGACCACTTACTTCATTACTAATTGGACCAACTAAACCAATTTTTTCATCGCTCTCTGCTACTTCTATCATCCGTTCCAGCCAGTTACCGTTAAAAATAATATCGTTATTAGCAATTAGAACATACTTTCCCGTGGTTTCTTCTATTCCTCGATTTACTGCTTTGGGGAATCCGAGATTATCTTCATTCCGGATCAATACAAAATTTATTTTGTCGTTAGTGTAATTCGACAGGTACTCATAAGTTCCATCATTACTTGCATTATCAACTATTATTAGCTCAACTTTTTGATTGACCGTATTAGCAAGACTTTCGAGGCACTGCTTTGTGTAATCGAGCTGATTATAAACCGGGATTACAATGCTCACTTCCGGCGTTTTATTAACGATGGTTGAATTGATTAATTCCATCTCACTATTATTAAATTCATCAATAAGTAACTTTTTGTTTTGCTGATCGAATTCTTTATTCAACAGGTTTTCCATTGCTCCAATAAATTGAATTACCGACTTATGTTCTGAATATTGTAGTGATGTCTGGTATGCATTCGAAATCAATTTGCTAAAATCTTTTGTTCGATAAATTGTATCAATAATATGCTGCGCAAGCGAATCGATATCGCCATAATTAACATTGAAGGAATTAATTTCGTTTCTACAAAAGCTCTGAGCACCAAGATTGTAAGTAGTAATAACCGGTGTTCCGCAAGCCATACCTTCAATCAGTGGCAAAGAAAATCCTTCGTACCAGGAAGTGCAAACAACAAGACTGGAATTTTGCATTAGTTCAGCAACCTTACGACTTTCAAGTTTTACCTTGATATCAACTTTACAATCAAGTTCTTCAGAAAGCTGTTTTACAACTTCATCCTTATTATCCGGGTCATAGCCCATTACTATATTTAATCTGAGATTATCAACTTTAAAAGGCGATTGTTGAATTCGCTTTACAGCCATTGCAAGGAATGTAAATCCTTTTAAAGGATGGAATGGATTACCAACAAATAAAATTGACTTATCGCGATTACTGAATTCTCTAAATGAAAATATTCTATGATCAATTCCATTTGGAATATATTCAGATTCCCTGCCAAACTTTGATTTGAATAGTTCTACCAGATGTGAAGAAACTGAAATATTTTTTACGGGTATGGCATGAAGCTTTGTTAAAATATGTTTGTCGCTTCTCATTTCATCATAATCTCTACCAAAGTGATAACCTTCGTAACCTTGACAGATGTGAACAACTTTTGAAATCGGGATTCTATTAAGAACAAGTGGAACATCAAAAATGCTAAAGACAAATAGAAGTTTGTAATTGGTTTTTATTTCAAGTTCACTCTGAATCTGAAAATACTTTAATCGGGTATTTATCCAGTCGGGTTTTTTTGTATATGAGTAAATAGTAACATTGGAACCAAGTTTAATTAGCCAATCGATATACTTGAATAGTATTTTTGTTCCACCACCAATTACAGAAGCATCTCTTATAAAGAATGCAACTTTAGATAAATCGGAATTTGAGTTTTCTGAGCTTACAACTTTTTTGGAATGATATTTTAAAAAATCCTCATCTACATTTTCATCATCAAAGATATATCCACTTTTGCACTCGGGACAGATAAAATTCTGAACCGTTGAATCCTTACCCATCTCGTATTCGAAATGTATATTAAAAGTGTTGTTGCATTCTTTACATTGTAATTTTATTGAGTGCTTAATTGAATTAGTAACCATACTGCCCGGTTCCATA
>CAZEBL010000339.1:0-2619 GCA_964510325.1 uncultured Melioribacter sp.
ACTTGAAATGGAATTCTTTTCTTTTTCGTTATAAGTGAATTTTCTAATATTAATTTTTTCCGGCGGTAGAAGTTTTTGGTTGTTCAATAATAAATTTAATCCGCCACCATAAGTTGCAATCCAAAGGTTTCCGTCTTTATCGTTTAACAAATCAATTATCTGGTCGTTGCTAAGACCTGTTTCTAATTTGTTATTATAATGCGTAAATGTAATCTTTCCATTGCTTTCTGTTAATTTATACAAACCGGAATCGATTGTCCCAATCCAGAAATTATTGTCATCTCTAATAATTTTTTTTATTCTATTAGAATTAAACCCGGTTTCATTACCCGATTCGCTACTGAATCTGATTATCTTTCCTGAATCTCTATCATACTTAAAAAGACCCAGACCCCAAGTTCCAATCCAGAGCGAGTTATCATTTCCCGTTTTTATTGCTGTTATTGATCTATCATTATAACGTGAATAAGGCAAGGGAAAATCGAAATTAAATTTTTCTGGCGAACTAATCGCTTTAACACCGGAAGTAATGTTTATCTTCTTGAATATTCCTGTTTTACGATCGTAACGATTTAATATTCCATCCGTAGTACCGATCCAGATTATTCCGTCTCCATCTTCATTAATTGATAATATACTGTTATCAGAAATTGTAGTTGTATCAAGAGGGTCATTCGAATATACTTTAAAAGTATATCCGTCGTAGCGGTTTAATCCGTTGGCTGTTCCAAACCAGAGATAACCTTTTTTATCCTGATGCATGCAATAAATAGAACTCTGGGATAGTCCTTCTTCCAGTTTAATTTGATTGAACCGGTAATTCTTCTCCTGACCAAACGATAATGAAAATTTCGTCGCGAGAATTATTATAATGGGCAGAAAATATTTATGCAGGTTTATTTTCAAAACTTTGGAAAATCTTTGCTTTATCATAACAATCGGCTTAATTAAAATCCACACAAATACCGGGATATAGAAAATAAATAGCACAAAAATAAAAATGTAATATGTTCTATTGGCGATTTAAAAGTAATCTTCTATATTTACCTGGTATTAAGATTAAAGGTCTTAGATGCTTAAAAAACTATTAATCCTATTATTAGTTCTAATTCTTTATTTGAATGGATGTGATAAGGGGATAGAGCCGGGAGAGCCAATTATACCGGGTGGTTTTAGCGGAACCGTTAGCTTTATAGGTCAATGGCCGGAAGGGATAAAGAGAACACATATAGTTGTATTCAAAAACCCAATTCTAAAAACCGAAGATTTTTTCCTCCCCAATTTAAGTTTTGTTGTTGATTCCATTCCTTATAAGAGTAAGACTTTTAACTATAACTCGCTGGAAAAAAGTTTTGTAGATATTCTTCAGTTATGGCCCGGAGAATATAAATATGTCGTTGTCGCACAATCAAAAACGCCAGAAATTTCTTTTCAGAGAAAAGATTGGAATGTGGTTGGTGTTTATTGCATAAATAATGATCAATCAAAACCGGCAAATTTGATAATCCGTTCTAATCAGGTTACGCCAAATGTAAATATAAATGTTGATTTTAATAATCCTCCGCCTCAACCGCCAATGTAACCGGAGAAGTTTAGGATGAACATTAAAGAGAATTTCATGAAAAAAATTTTATTACTTATATTGTTTCTACCACTGGTTAACTCGTTTTCTCAAACCGCATCAATAAAAGGAAAAGTAATAAGCGATAAAGCACAACCGGTTATTGGTGCAAATCTAATTTTATCCGGGACTTCATTTGGCGATGCTTCCGATATAAAAGGTAATTTTGAGATTAAGAATATACCTTTCGGAATTTATGATGTAGAGGTTTCATGTATCGGTTATGGAAAGAGAATTTTAAGAAACATTAAAGTAGATCAATCAACAAAACCATTAACGATAGTTCTAAAAGAAACCGCATACGAAACCGAACAGGTTATCGTTAGCGCTTCTAAGTATGAGCAAAAGTTAGAAGACCTTACTGCAAGCACAACCATAATAAAACCGGATTATATTAATCGCAAGAACTTTATTTCCTTTGATGAAATGTTAAGATACATTCCGGGTGTTCAGGTTAATCTGGAACAAGTAAGCATTCGCGGTTCAAGCGGATATAGTAAAGGTGTGGGTGCAAGGGTTCTGGTGGCGATTAACGGAATTCCGCTTTATGCCGGCGATAACGGTGATGTTGTGTGGGAATTAATTCCGCTTTCCGATATAGAACGCGTTGAAGTAATTAAAGGTCCTTCCAGTTCTCTTTATGGATCTTCTGCAATAGGCGGAGTGATTAATATCATTACAAAATCCAAAGTTCAAACACCGGTTACTTATATTAAAACTTACATAGGTGCTTATGATAAAACTACTTACAATTCATGGAACTGGGATAATAAATACAGAACTTTTTACGGTGCTGAAGTAACACACTCCGGTTCAACTGAAAATTTAGGTTATACATTATCTTTGAAGAAATTTGATAATATGAGTTACCGCCAGAATGATTACTATAAACGCTACCTCGGTCATGTAAAACTTAATTATAATTTTACACCGGAGAACTATCTTCTTTTCTTTTCAAACTATCTCTATTCAAATCGCGGTGATTTTTTATACTGGAA
>CAZEBL010000340.1:0-2606 GCA_964510325.1 uncultured Melioribacter sp.
TTTTCTTTAAGAATTACTGAAGCTAAAATTAGTGCAAAGACCGGTTGTAATTTCTGAATCAATATAACCACAGAAAGATTTACAAAGTTAACATAGAATAGAGCTTTAGTAATTGACATAGTGCCGATAGCTCCGCCTAATAAAGCAACTAAAAAGAAAGATAATAGGTCTCGTCTCCCAAGAGATTTTATTTTCGGAAATTGTTTATAAAAGAGAGGTGAAAGAAGGATTGCTACAATTGAGCTTTCAATTAATACCACTAAAGGTACCGGAAGATTATATAAAGAAGGTCTTAATACAATTCCATCAATACCCCATAAACTTGCAGCAATAATAATAAATATTGGCGCTAATCGTCCCATCTGTTTTATTTTCTATTTTAATGACGTTGTAAAAATATCTCTTTAGTAATTAATAAGTAATTCTATTATTCAGTTTTGTTTTGTAGTTAAATCTGAATAGTAAAAAGAATCCAAGTCCGGTAAGACCTACAAAAGAACCAATCCACACCCCTACAGCACCATAGTTCATAACAATACCTAACAGGTAGCCGGTTGGAATTCCTAACAACCAGTAAGAGGCAAAGCTAACTAAAAGTGGAATTCTAACATCTGTTAAACCGCGCAGCACACCAATACCTGTTGCTTGTAATCCATCTGAAATCTGAAACATTGCTGCTACAATTAAAAGTTTTGAAGCATTTTCAACAACATCCTTCTCGTTTATATAAAATAACGGTATGTAATTTCTGAACAGAATAAAAATCAATCCAGATGTAAACATAATTATAACTGCTAGACCAATAGCAGAAAATCCGGCACGTCTTATTCCTTGAATATTTTTGCCTCCGAATTCTTCTCCAACTCTGACAGCACCTGCAAATGAAATACCGAGTATAACCATATACGAAATCGATGCTAAATTAAGAGCAATCTGGTTTGCAGCAAGCGGAATCTTACCAAGCCAGCCAACCATTATTGTTGCAAATGAGAATGCAGCTACTTCTAAAAAATATTGCAATCCGCTCGGTAACCCGATGCTAATAATTTTCCTGATTAAAGTATTACTAAGATTCTTAAAACTTAGTGCCGGATTAAATTCAATTAGCTTGTTACTCTTAACAACGTAAATAAAGAGCACAAGCATCATTACCCAACGAGTTATAGAAGTTGCATATCCGGCACCATCCAAACCCATTGCAGAAAATCCAAGGTTGCCGTAAATAAAAGTCCAGTTCAAAAACGCATTTAGAAAATTTGCAGCAATAGCAATAACCATTGGAGGGTTTGGAATTGAAAGCCCTTCTAGAAATTGTCTGTAACAAGCAAATATTACAAATGGAATAATTGATGTAGAGAGAATCTGCATATAAGAAGTTGCCAGTTTTGTAACATCTGCAGGTTGGTTTAATAGTGGAATCATAAAGCCGGTTAGATAAACCAGAACCATGAGTATAACAGCAAATAATGAATTAACAAACAGTCCATGGTTAAGAATAACACCGCATTCAGAAAAATTTTTTTCACCTTTAGAAATAGCAATTAAGGGGGAAATCGCGAACGTCATTCCGAAACCAAGTACAAGGATTAAAAAGAAAAGTCCGTTTACAAGTGACGCCGCTGCAAGTGATGCGGTACCGACCTTCCCAACCATTAAACTATCAACTACACCCATCATTATATGCCCGAGCTGACCGAGTGAAATCGGGAGTGCGAGTTTGAAAGTTTCTTTAATATGTTGTGAATATGATTTCAAAAAAATAAATATATTGGATTATTGTGTGGCAAAATTTACATTACTATAAGTGAAATTCATAACTGATGAGTAGCAAAACACTAAAAATATTTTCTTTAATTCTACTTACTGCGATTTGTGCCTTTACACTTATCCGAATGAACCAAATTAACTTTGTTCAGGACGATGCATACATAACTTTGAGATATGTAGATAATTTTATAAATGGCAACGGACTTGTATTTAACATCGGCGAAAAAGTAGAAGGATATACAAATTTTCTTTGGGTTATTTTACTTTCGATTGCCGGATTGGCAGGTCAACTATTTTCTATTAAAGTTGATATGCCATTAATAACACAATTATTCTCACAATTTTCTGCAATAGGGATTTTATTACTTTCATTTTTCTTTTCTAAAAAATTCTATACAAAATTTTTATCTGAACAGGATTCTGCAAAACCCATTCCGTATTTGATTTCACTAATACCGCCATTTATAATTTCTTATGCCGCACCATTTTTGTATTGGGGAATTAGCGGAATGGAATCCGCACTCTTTACTTTCTTAACGTGTCTGACGGTTTACCGCTATCTATTTAAAACCAAAAAACCCGATTTAATTTTTGTAATCTCTTCGGTTATGAATTCATTATTGCGTCCTGAAGGGATATTGATTTTTATACTTATTGTCTCTCACAGTTATCTCAAAAATTATTTACCAGTCTTAAAAACCAAGGATGAATTACGAAATCCGGATTCAATTATAGTGAGAAAAGAAATTATACTTTATCTGGTTCCGATTTTATTATACCTTGTATTCAGATATGTCTACTACGGTTATTTACTACCAAATACTTTCTATGCTAAGACA
>CAZEBL010000341.1:0-1865 GCA_964510325.1 uncultured Melioribacter sp.
AGAAGCAGCATTAAAAGCAGTTGAGAAATATGGTTCGGGTTGTTCCGGCTCCCGTTATTTAACTGGTACATTAGATTTACATATCGAATTAGAATCCCGTTTAGCTAAATTTTTTGGCACTGAAGCAGTATTGCTTTATAGTACCGGATATCAAACTGCACAAGGAATTATCCCAACTCTTGTTCAAAGAGGTGATTATGTAATTTCGGATAAAGATAACCATGCATGTATAGTTGCCGGACAAATTATGGCTAAAGGAGCTACTGCATCACTGGAGCGTTATAAACATATGGATCTTAATGACCTTGAACGTGTCCTAAAAAAAATCCCTGCTGATGCCGGTAAACTAATTGTAAGTGATGGTGTCTTTAGTACCGGTGGAGGAATTGTTGATTTACCTCATCTTGTTTCATTAGCTAAAAAATATGATGCCCGAATTCTAATTGATGATGCTCATTCAGTTGGAGTTATTGGAAAAGGTGGACGTGGAACTGCAAGTGAATTCAATCTGGAAAAAGAAGTTGACTTAACAATGGGAACCTTCAGCAAAACCTTTGCATCATTAGGGGGATTTGTTGCCGGTCCAGAACGAGTTATCAACTATCTAAAACATCATTCATCTGCATTAATATTTAGTGCTTCACCTACCCCGGCGTCAGTTGCTGCTGCACTTGCAGCATTAGATATTCTTGAACAGGAACCATGGCGTGTAGATAAGTTAATTAGAAATGCTAACAAAGTAAGAAAAGAATTAACCGAAGCAGGATTTAACATTCCTGATGGCAGAACAGCAATTGTTCCTGTTATAGTCGGCGATGATGCATTAGCATTTAAGATGTGGAGAATGTTATACGATTCCGGAATTTTTGTTAACGTTTTCATTTCACCCGGCGTTCCTCAGGGAAGACAAATGATGAGAACTTCTTATATGTCAACACACGAAGACGAACATCTCGATTATATTATTGATACATTCAAGAAAATAGGTAAGGAACTCGGTTTAATTTAAGTAACTAACTTTTTGAAGAGGTTGTCTCAAAAGAAAATTTTTTATAGTATATCACGCAGATAAAAACTGGTGAAAACGGATTTAAACAGATTTTTTATCTGAACAATTACTTTAAAGACAACCTCAATTTATAAAGATACTGTATGGAACCGATTACTATTCAGAAAGTCACTTCCAAAAAAGATATTATCAGATTTATAAAATTCCAGTGGGAAATTTATAAGAATGATAAATATTGGGTCCCGCCATTAATAATGGATAAAAAGAAATTACTTGATAAAGAGAAACATCCATTTTATAAACATGCTGAGAGTGAACTCTTTCTTGCTTTTAGAGAAGGAAAAATTGTTGGAAGAATAGCTGCAATTAAAAATGATCTACATAATAAATATCATAATGATAAAGTCGGTTTCTTCGGATTCTTTGAATGTATAAATGATCAATCGGTTGCTAATAGTTTATTCGATTCAGCAAAGGAATGGCTACGCAGTAAAGGTCTAACCGAAATGCGCGGTCCGGCAAATCCTTCTTCTAACGATGAATATGGAATGCTGATTGATGGATTTGATGACGAACCAAGGATTATGATGACTTATAATCCAAAGTACTATCTCAATTTATGCGATAACTATGGATTTAAAAAGGCAAAGGATCTTTATGCGTATAAATTAGAGAACAGGAAAGTAATTTCATCGGATAAATTAAGGCGCGTAGCAGAAATAGCTCAGAAACGCTCCGGCATAAAAATTACTCAAATCGATATGAAAAATTTCGATAGCGAGATTGAAAAAGTTAAATATGTTTATAACAAAGCATGGGCTCCCAATTGGGGATTCGTACCAATGACCGATGAAGA
>CAZEBL010000341.1:1875-2581 GCA_964510325.1 uncultured Melioribacter sp.
GATTTCCTGGCAAAAGAATTAAAACCGATTGCTGAACCATCCCTTATATTGTTTGGTGAAATTGATAATAAAATTGTCGGCTTTTCACTTGTTCTTCTAGACTACAATTATGTTCTTAAAAAAATTAATGGACGGCTCTTCCCTTTTGGTTTTTTAAAGATTCTAAAACATAAAAAAGAAATTAAATGGTCACGTATTCTTACTCTTGGTATTATCCCGGAGTATCAGAAGCGTGGTCTGGATGCAGTTTTTTACTGGGAGATTGTTCAGCGTGCTGCAAATGTCGGTATCCTTTTAGGCGAAGCGAGCTGGATTTTAGAAGATAACGATATGATGAACAGAGGTGCCGAAACTATGAATGGTGAGATTTATAAAAAGTACAGAATCTATGAAATACCAATAACCTGATTTATTAGCTATCTAATAAATATTCAAATCACTTAAACGCTTCGTCGTATTTAGAAATATGCGACGGATCAATTCTCTTTAAAATGTTAAAAATTTCTTTATCCTTATAGTCTTTCAGATATTCAACAAATTCTCCGGCTTTAGCATCGAAAAATACTTTTAGCAAAACGCTTCTTGGATCGAGCTGGCTTCGGACTTTCTCAATATTCCTGATAAGTTTAACCATACTTTCCTGCGCTTGTGCTTTTGTTTTAGGTGAATGATAAAGGTCTAATCCGTTGTAATGATAATCAAAAAT
>CAZEBL010000342.1:0-2562 GCA_964510325.1 uncultured Melioribacter sp.
TTCCAGTACCTGTTTTTCATATAAATGCTAAGGTATTTCCTTTTTCAATTTTCAGATTTATCTCATTAAGAACCTTAGGTAAATTAGCCGCATAGGCGAATGAAACATTCTTAAACTCAATTTGGCCATGTATTTCATTAATCTTGTAATCGGTAGTAGTAGAATCTTGAATTTCATAAGGTTCATTTAAAATTTTCAACAAACGTTTCATACTCGCTTCAGCTTGCTGGATCATAGTAGCAACCCATCCGAAAGAGATCATTGGCCAGATAAGCATTCCAAGGTAAGCGTAAAACGCAACCAATTCACCAATAGAAAAATTCCCTTCTATCATTTGAGTTCCACCAGACCATAAAATGATAATGAATGAAAGTCCTGCAATTACAAAAAAGACAGGAATAAACATTGCTTGCAGTTTAACAAGATCCATTTTACGCTTGAGATATTCTTTGCTTTCATACTTGTAATTTTCTGTTTCGTAATCTTCTCTTCCATAGGATTTAATTACTCTAATTCCGGAAAAGTTTTCCTGGGCTCGTGCAGTCAAATCGGCAAACTTCTCCTGTATCTTTGTATATTTTGCATGCACACGGCTCATTACAAAATAAACCACTAAAGTCATAAATGGTGAAGGAAGAAGTGCATAAAGTGTGAGGAGCGGATTCATAGAGAGCATTATAAAAAATACAAGCAGAAATTTTGTGCCGTTATCAATTGTGTACATTACAGAAGGACCCACAAAGCTTCTAACTGCATTAATATCGTTTGTAGCATGAGACATAATATTGCCGGTAGAATTATTCTGATAGAACCGTAATGATAATTTTTGCAAGTGACTCCAGAAATCGTAACGGAGATCGTTTGCTATTTTCCATGAGGTTACTATAATCGTCTGGCGAATTAAAAATCTAAACACCCCGGCAAGAAGTGAAGTAAGAACAATTAAAAGAACAAATTTTAATACAGCTTCGGGAGCGGCATTTTTCTCTATGGCATTAATGCCCTGTTTGATAAGCTGGGGGATGTAAACCTGTCCGATGTTAGAGAGTAGGATAAAAATTATTCCCAGTACGAATGCTTTTTTATATCGTACAAAGTACTTTTTTAGTTGAAATAGATTTCTGAACAAGTTGAAATAGAGTCCTTTCTATAAGCAACAATAAATAAACTTCTGTTTAGTCACAACTAATAATTAACCGATAATTTCAAAACCCGTATACTTATGCAGAACTTTTGGAACAACAACTTTACCTTCGGGTGTCTGATTGTTTTCTAAAAGTGAAACCATCAAACGGCTTGTTGCCAGACCCGACCCGTTCAGTGTATGGACGAATTCAGGTTTCTTTGTTTCTTCTCTTCTAAACCTAATGTTAGCTCTTCTTGCCTGGAATGCTTCGAAGTTACTGCATGATGAAGCTTCCAGCCATTTATTTTCTGCCGGGGACCATGTTTCAATATCATAGCATTTAGCAGCCGAAAAACTCAGATCACCTGTACATAACATTAAAATTCTGTAAGGAACATTCAATGCTTTTAAAATATCTTCGGCATCATTTACCATGGATTCAAGTTCTTCGTAAGAATTATCCGGTTTGGAAAATTTCACCATTTCAACTTTGTTAAACTGATGAACGCGCAAAAATCCTTTCGATTCTTTTCCGTAAGAACCGGCTTCGCGCCGGAAGCATGGGGAATAACCGACATACTTAATTGTCAGTTCTTTTTCAGATAATATTTCATCACGGTGAATGTTGGTAATCGGCACTTCGGCAGTGGGAATTGGATACAATCCGTCTTTCTCTATGAAATACATATCCTCTTCCATTTTAGGAATTTGTCCGGTTCCTTTCATCGATTCACGATTAACAAGAATCGGAGGCATTATTTCTTTATACGAATGATGCTGCAAATGATAATCGAGCATAAAATTTATGAGCGCTCTTTCAAGTGTTGCCCCTTTGCCGGTATAAAGAGGAAAGCCCGAACCGGAGATTTTTGTCCCGCGTTCAAAATCGAGTATCTGTAATTTCTTACCAAGTTCAATGTGATCCAAAATTTTGAAATCATTTTTGAAATTAAATCCTTCGGGGAGCCATTGACGTACTTCTACATTATCCTCTGCACTTTTACCAACAGGTACGGATGAATGAGCAATGTTAGGTGTGTTACGCAGAATGTCTTCGATTTCATTTTCAATTTCTCTAAGCTGTGCATCGAGTAATGCAATTTCGTCACCGACACGCTTCATCTCTGCAAATATTTCAGTTGTATCCTTCCCTTCTTTCTTAAACTGTGGTATTTGGGAGGAAACCTGGTTCTTTTTCGATTTAAGATCTTCTGTTTTTGTTATAAATGAGCGCCTCTTTTCATCTAATTCTAATATTGTATCAACAATATCAGCAGCGTTTTTGTTAAGTAATCCCTGTCTAACTAATTCCTGATTTTCACGAATAAATTTTACGTCAAGCATTTTTTTATTTTCCTAAAAATTAAATTCTATTTCTAAATCGTTTTTTACTTTTGAATAATAAATCAATTCTGCATCTATTTTTTCAACTAATT
>CAZEBL010000343.1:0-2526 GCA_964510325.1 uncultured Melioribacter sp.
TTTAACCAGCTTATCGATTTTTTCCTTCCCCGGTTATGCGTATCGTGCTTTTCGAAGCTGAATTATAATGAGCAATATCTTTGCAATAATTGTTTTGAAGAGATCCAAAAACCCGACTTAATAAGGTTGCAACACGAATACAATAGAAAGTTTGCAGATGAAAATATTATTTCCGGTTTTACATCCGCATTTATTTTCGAAAAAGATAAGGTTCTTCAGCATTTAATTCACTCCCTTAAGTATAATGAAAACTTCAGGATCGGGATTTATTTAGGTAGAATAGTTGCGCAATTATGCCGGGATATAATTATGGGATGGAATCCAGAACTTATCGTCCCGGTTCCACTGCATCACCTAAAAAAAGCAGAAAGAGGTTATAATCAATCCTTTTACATTGCAAAAGGAATTGGTTCAACACTTAATATAAAACTTAGTCATTCTTCAATTAAACGAAAAAGGTATACAAGCACTCAGACTGCACTTTCTTTAATTGAAAGAAAAGACAATATAAAGGATGCCTTTGAATTGAAAAATACTAAATCGGTTGAAGGAAAGAATGTAATTCTTGTTGATGATGTTATAACTACCGGTGCAACTGTTTCCGAATGCGGTAAAATACTACTCACTGAAGGCGCTGCTAAAGTATTTGCTCTTTCGGTTGCAATTGCTGATTAATATAAAAGTACTGAATAGCACTAAATAGCTCGACAATCATATCTATATTCTAAATACTAACCGAAAATAAATTATCTATTAAATGTTACTCTAACTTTTGTCCCTTTATGCTTCTCACTTTCAAAATCAATAAATGCGTCATTTAGCTCACAGTGTTTTTTTACAATTGCCAATCCAAGTCCTGTCCCTTCAAACATTCTGGAATAACTATTGTCTTCTTGAGAGAACACATTAAACAGAAATGGAATGTATTCAGCTTCAATTCCAATCCCGGAATCTTTCATTTCAACAATTATATGCCCTTGTGCATCATTAAATAAGAGAATCTCTATTCTACCGGAACTTGTGTACTTCAAGGCGTTATCTAGTAACTGGAGGAATATCTGGTAGACTCCATATCTATCGCCAATTATTTTTGTGTTGGTTAGATTATTGGTTAATGTGAGAAGTAGATTTTTTTGATTGATTTTATCAGTGTATTCTTGAACAAGGGGTTGAAAAATCTCCTTCATTATATTAAACTCAGAATAGCTTAGCTCGTATGTTCCGGAATGTAATTGCGACATTTCTAGTATTAAATTAATTGTTCTTTTTATTCTATCACACTCGGATTGAATGATATGAATATCTCCATTTATGTTTTTTACTTCATTTGCTTCAATATCAGATTTTAAAAGTGAGACCATATTCATAATAACATTTAATGGAGTTTTAATCTCATGCGAAATGTTTGTAAAAAATCCTGTAATTAAATTCTCGTACTTTTGTTTTCTGGTTGATGCCGCAATTGAATTGAACTCAATATTTTTTTTGTCAGTAACGTCATAAACAAATGCTTCATAATAGAGTTCATTGCTAGAATGACTGTTGCATATTCTTGCAGTTTCTTTCAAGTAAATAACATTCCATCCTCTTTTAATCCATGTCGATTCAAAGTCTTTTACAAAACCATATTTTCTTAACGCTGACTTAAACTCAGTTCTCTTTTCATTATCAAAAACAAAATCATTTTCAAAATTCGGATTGGCAACCAGTTCTTCAAAATCGTATCCCAGCATATTGAGAAATACCTTATTTGCACTTTTTAATTTACCATTTAAATATGCCTGATAATATCCTACCGATGCCCAACCGCATATATTTTGAACAAGTTTTTCCCTCTGCAATTTATATACGGAAGGATTCATCTTTTCAGAAATATCAACATTACGGACATACCTCCCGATATAATTGTTATTGATATCATAAACCGCCTGGCACATATGCGAGATCCATCTTAGCTCACCATTTTTCTTGATAATTCTAAATTCTTCGCAGCAGAAATTCTTATTGGTTAATATTGCTTTTGCATGACTGGTACTTTTTTTTAAGTCTTTTGCATAGGTAATATGACTAAGGAAATTAGGATACTTTATTAGTTCATTGATCTCATAACCAGTTATGTGTTTTGCCGAAGGGGACATATAACTAATAGTTTTATCAGGGTTGATCCAGTATATCCAGTCTTCAGAGAACTCTGCAATTAGTTTAAAGAACTGCTCGCGGCATTCTATGCACTGATTTTTATCAACAGTTTCGTTCAGGTTAGAATATAATTCAACATTTTCGGTTGAAGAAATATTTTCGACTTTCATAATTTCCTTCCCTTCAGATATTTAAATAATTTAATAAGGAGTGGAATTGAAAACATTTTAATTGTATGCCCACAAAGTTTTCAATTCCACTGAGAGGGTTGATTCAAACCTAATTTTTGAAGTGAGATATTCAAATTACTAAGAGATAAGCGATATCAAAACCACGATAAGTGATTAGCAAGTGCTCTATGTCAATATTTTTTTAATTCTCTTACCG
>CAZEBL010000344.1:0-2523 GCA_964510325.1 uncultured Melioribacter sp.
AGTTACCGCTTCTGTTGCAACAATTTGTGAACTTGCTTTCCCTCTTACAGCTGTTATACTTGAATATTTTTTACACGGGAATATATTAGAATTTGTTCAATGGATTGGTGTTGTTATTTTAATTGCCAGTATCATCAAGGTCTCTTCATTAAAATAATAATTGATCAGGGGGTAGAAATGAAAAAATCATTTATTCTTTTTTCCCTACTTGTAAGTTCAATTTCGTTCAGCCAGAATATTTCTGGATACGGGGTTAAAGTTGGTTTAACCTCTTCAAAATTTAGCTGGGATTATTCAGTTCAAAGTGGTTTTAAAGGTTTAAGTTTCGAATCGGATAGAAAACCGGGTATTAACATCGGTCTATTCGCTGAATTTTTTGACTCTACTTTCTTTTCATTAAATACCGAATTAAATTATATCAGTAAAGGATTTCAAAAAGAAATTGTTGCAACTTCATCGGAATGGCCATGCACCGGCAATAAAACTTTATGGAAAGTTAGTTTTAATTACATCAATTTTTCTTTATTGGCAAAACCAAAAATTTCTTTAGATATCTTCACTCCATACATTTTATTGGGTCCCCGTGTTGATATTGAAGTAAGTAAGTCGGCTGAGAATGATAATCCAATCTACTACCAGGAATACTTAAGCAAAAGATTAGGACTTAAATTGGGTATTGGTACGGAAGTAAAATTAGCTGGAGTGACTTTACTATCAGAATTTATTTGGGATTTTGATTTCAAGCATATTTATAAAAATGAATATGTAGATGTAAAAACGAATTCGTATGATATAAGGATTGGAATTAAACTTTAACTGAACAATAACTGGTTGTAATCAATATTACTCAGGCAAGGGCGAAAACAATTCAATAATAATTTCCCAATTCCCAGACTCATTTTTCCACATCCTAATGTAGTTGAATTTTTCTGTTTTGTTATTTACACTAAAATTTACAGCTCCATATACGTAGCCAAAATCTTTTGAACGGGAAATGACACCATCGATTATTGTAGAAGAATATATCCCACTAATATTCGAAACATATTCCAGAATTTTCGTCTTACCAATTATAGGTTGTTCCCCTTCTCTTAAGAGTCTTGATTCCTCACTTACATATTTAGAATAAACTTCAACACAACGATTACTATTCAACTCGTCATTAAATTTTTTATCAATGTTTAATATCAAATCCTTATAATCACTATTATCCAGTTTCAATTCTGTAGAAAGATTAGTAATTGAATTAGGATTGTAATTTATTTTTTTTATTTCTTCTTCAGGTTTATTGTTGGAAATACCTCCATCAATCAAGAATTTCCACTTTCCATCTTTCTGTAACTGCCAGACTGTACAAAAGTTACCATACCAGATTGAAGAACTATCCAGATTTCTTTTAAATTCTGCCGGTCCAGTAGTACAGCCTAATTCACCCGATTGAGAATTAAATGCATATGATGGATACCATATAAGAAAACCTGGTCGTGAATTTTGTTTTAACAAGAAATCTTTTCCGTTTACTGGTGTAGGTCTGAACAAAATTCCATCATCGGCAATAAATTCTAAGAATGCATTTCTTGAACCTACCTTTAGAGCTCTTGCAGCAAATTCGTATTCGGTCCTAACCATTGAATCAAAATTACTGCTATTAATTCCTTGAGAATAAATAATAGACGCACAAAACAGTACAATGCAAAGGTTAATCAATTTCATAATAAAATCTCTATTTACCCTTCTCATCCTTCTCAAACTTTATTGATACAGAGTTTATGCAATAACGTTGTCCCGTTGGTTTAGGTCCATCATCAAACAGATGACCTAAATGACCACCACAGTTGCTGCACATAACTTCGATCCTGTGCATGCCGAAACTGAAATCGTCTTTGAGCAGAACATTTTTATTATTCACTACATCATAAAAACTTGGCCATCCACATCCAGCATCAAATTTAGTCCCCGATTCAAATAAAACTTGTCCGCAAGCTGCACATTTATAAGTCCCTTTCTCAAAAAAGTCCCAGTACTTTCCTGTGAAAGGTCGTTCGGTTCCTTTCTCACGTAAAATATGATATTCTTCGGGTGATAATAATTTTTTCCATTCACTATCGTTTTTTACGTCGCTCATTCTTGTACTTTCTCCTTTCATATCACTTTTTGTAGAATTTTTAATGGATTGACCAAACTGAATTTTAGGTAAGACAACAAAAATTATTAAGAGAAATAAAAATTTATAATTGAATTTCATCTTTTACCTTTCAATAAGAATAAAAAAACAATAGAGAATATTAACGCATTTTTCTTCTATACTGATCTGCATCCTGTGCAGAATTAAAATAACCAATCCTTACTCGATACCAATTACCGCCTTTCTGAGGTAAATAAGCTTCAACAATAAATGCATTGTGTCCGGCACTTATTAATCTTTTTAATTCTAACTCAGCTTGCGATTTTTCTTTCCATGAAGAAACTTGAAAACAATACTTATTTCCATCAGTAAAAATTGTTCCTCTAACATTCTTATCG
>CAZEBL010000345.1:0-2511 GCA_964510325.1 uncultured Melioribacter sp.
TTAATTTTAATAGGACAATAATATTCTTTGCTCTGCATTATTTTGAATTGGAGGACAACTATGGAACATAATGGAATGAATGGTGAAAGAAATCTAATTATTTCTGCAAAAAAGAAATTTGAAGAACTTTACAATAATTTAAAAGGAACCTATTTTTTTCTGACACCCGCTAGTTTAATTTTATTGGGAGATCATACTCATTATAATGATGGGATCCTTTTATCCGCCGCGATTAACAAATACTCTCTAGTTCTCGCCAGAAAAAGAAACGATAACAGAGTTAATCTGACAGATCTAGTTAAACAAAAATCAATTAGTTTTATAATAAACGATATAGATAATCAAGATGATTATCATTTTAGGAACCCGGTATGCTTCCTTAAGTTACTGAATAACGACGGTTTATTAACTTCCGGATTTGATCTTTTATTTCATGCAGACATTCCCGAATGTTTGGGACTGGGAAGTCTTGCATCAAATGAAGTTGGTTTTGCGATGTCCATTAAAAAAATACTAAATATTAATATTACCAACGATGATTTACTTGGTTATGTAAGAAAATGTGAATTGGAGAATCTTGGCAAGATTTCGAATATTGCGCACCACTATACAGTAAAGTATGCAGCTGAAAATAAACTATTTTCAATTGATTTGAGGAATATGTCTTATAAATCCATTTCATATAATTATGATAACCTTAACCTCATTATTGCTAATACAAAAGAAAAAATCCCTTTTGTTGCCGATACATGCAATGAGAGAATTTCAGAATGTGAAGTGGGAGTAAAAGGTTTAAGACTTTATATCTGGGGAATAAAAAACTTACGGGATGTTGAACAGAGTTTCTTATTACGTCATTATCATATGCTGCCCAAGAGAATTTTTAACCGTGTTCTATATAATGTTAATGAAAGGATACGTACCGAAGAGGCGCTAAAATATCTTAAAAAGAATATGATTGAAGAATTCGGGAATTGTATAACACAATCCCATTGGAGCATTTCGAATGATTACGAATTGAGCTGTGAAAAATGTGATTTCCTTGTTCAGAAATCCTCTGAGTTAACAGGAGTTCTCGGTTCAAAAATGATTAGCTGCTCACCATGGCGTTCAACTTTTCACCTTGTAGAAAAGGCTAAATCTAAATCAGTGATAAAACAAATTACAAAAGCATATAAAGACAAATTTGGAGAAGAGCCAGAATTTTTCAATTTTACATTATCAAATGGAACGAAAGAATTATCTTTTAAAAAATTTGAAATGCAAGAAATAAATTAGTATAAGTAGTGCGGTAAATTCTAATATTAAAATCAACTTGATTTTCACTTCTCTTAGTAATACATTTTCCCACGAATTAATCAGGAGTATAAATGAGTTTTTCTGAAGACTATTTGGATGAAAATTTGGATAAATATTTTGATGAAAAAGAGATTAAATCAAGAATAAAAACTTCAACTGAACACATAGAAAACGGACAGATACTTGCTAATATTGATTATATAGAAGAGACTATTCAACTCTGTTTAGAAAACGATTACCTGGAAGATGGGTTAACATTAACAGATGCAGCCATTTCAATAACACCATTCAATTCAGAACTGTGGCAATTCAAAGGAATTTTTCTAAACAATTCATTTCAATTTGATGAAGCTTATAATTGTTTCAGAAAATCTCTATCGCTGAATCCAAATGATGTTGAAACATTTATAAACATTTCTATTGCAGAAGACAATCTGGGTATGTTCGAAGAAGCAATAGAATCATTAAAGAAAGCCCTTACATTCGAACCGAATAATTCCGAAATCTATTTTAATCTTGGAATATTATTTGAAAAAAGAGAACAGTTCGGCGAAGCAATAAGCTACTTTAAACAAGCTGTGGATATAGAGCCGGATTATTTAGAAGCATGGTATGAACTTGGATATTGCTATGAGAATTCAAATCAGCTTAAAGAAGCTCTTGGCGCGTATGAAGAATTTTTAAACAACGACCCCGATAACTTTACCGGCTGGTATAATAAAGGAATTGTTCATCTTAGAATGGAACAGTGGGAAAAAGCAATTAATTCATTTGAACTGGCAATTGCATTAAAGGATGATTTTTCTAGTTCATGGTTCAATTGCGGTTATTCATACTCAAAAGTTGGAAGATATAACGAAGCTTTAAGTGCATATAAAAAAGCTTACGATCTGGATCCATACGATGAGACTATACTTTTTAACATGGGGCAAACATACGAAGAGCTCGAAAATTACCAGCAAGCCATTAAATGCTATACTGAAGCAATTAATCTGGACGGAGAATATTACGAAGCGTTTCTTGCACGTGGTTATTGTTACGATTCAGTCGGTAAATTTCAGCTTGCATTGAAAGATTTTAACAAGGCAATTTCACTTACCAGCAATCCAGAAGATGCCTGGTTTGCTAAAGCTGATCTTGAATATTCACTCGGACAGTTGAACGATTCTGTAATAAGCTTTAAAAAAGCCATTGAACTTAACAACAATAACT
>CAZEBL010000346.1:0-2492 GCA_964510325.1 uncultured Melioribacter sp.
CAATGACAATGGTTTGCGCTCAGGTTTTCGGAAATGATGTAACAATTAATTTTGCCGGTGCCAGCGGTAACTTTGAACTGAATGTATTCATGCCCGTTATAGCATTTAATATTCTTCAATCGATTAAATTACTTGCCGATGCATGCGAAAGTTTTGCTGATAACTGTGTTGTAGGAATAACTGCGGTAGAATCAAACATTAAAAAGCATCTTGAAAATTCTTTAATGCTTGTTACTTCATTAAATCCCGTTATCGGTTATGATAATGCTGCTAAAGTTGCTAAAAAAGCTCATAAGGAGAATAAGACTCTTAAAGAAGCAGCTGTAGAGCTTGGTCTTTTAACACCGGAAAAATTTGATGAAGTTGTTCGGCCGGAAAAAATGATTGGACCTAAGAAATAAATAATTCCTATTCCCCTCCGCAGTAGGAGGGGAATGCTTTTATAATCATATCTTACAACTGATATTATTCAAAAAAACAGACTACTTTCTGATGATCACATCAACTACCATTCTAATAATCTTAATAATTATTTTTATCGGTTCATTCATCAGATCAGCCATTGGTTTTGGTGAAGCAGTTGTTGGTATGCCACTGCTTGCATTTTTTATTGATATAAAATCTGCAACGCCGATTATGGCGTTAACAGCATCAACATTAGCATTATTGCTAATTTTCAATTCGTGGCGTAAAATTAGTATAAAGGATACATGGCAATTCATCTTATCAACGGCACTTGGATTACCTATCGGGCTTTATTATTTGAAGAACACATCGGAAGAGATAATTAAACTTACCTTGGGAATACTTCTTGTCCTCTTCGGAATTTATTATCTGTTCGTAAAAAATTTACCATATCTTAAAAACGAGAGTTATGCCATCCTTTTTGGTTTTGTTGCCGGAATACTTGGTGGGGCATATAATACTAATGGACCTCCGACTGTTATTTATGCAGTATTACGACGCTGGCCAGCTCAGAATTTTAGAGCTACATTACAAGGAATATTTTTCCCGACTGGACTTATAATAACATTAAGTCATGGGGCATCCGGTCTGTGGACAGAATTTGTATTGAGAACCTATATTTATGCATTACCGGTTATTATTATTGCATTCTACCTCGGTAATAAAATCCATAATAAATTAAATGAAGATGAGTTTAAAAAAATAATTTACTTTTTCATTCTGATCATTGGTTCGGTAATCATTCTTAATTCACTGTTTTGATGAAAAATTATTATCGCTCAATATATATTGTTCTAATCTCAATCCTGATTGATTTTATTTGGAGATTAGTATTCAAGAACAACATCAAATACGTTTATCCATTCGAGACTTTGCTATTCCTTTCCATTGCAATATCATTCTTTTATTTAATCAGAAAAAGATCAATACTGGTTAGAAAAATAAAAAGATTAGAAATTGCTCTTTGTTATTTTTATCTGCTTGGCTCAATTAGAGCGTTTCTTTTATCAATCGAAATTGATGTTGCTAATGCTAATCGGGTTATTTTAATTATGCTAGTAATAATTATTTTATATCATCAATTTTTAAGAAGAATAAGCTATGGAAATAAAAAAACTTCCACGCACTAAGTTGGGTTTCTTTCCAACTCCTCTTTACGAGCTTAAAAAATTATCTGATTACCTGAAAGGCCCAAGAATCTATATCAAGAGAGATGATTTAACAGGACTTGCATTCGGGGGCAATAAATCCCGCAAGTTGGAATTTCTTTTAGCAGATGCTATTGCAAACGGATGTGATACCGTTATTACTGGAGGTGCCGAACAATCCAACCATTGCCGGCAAACTGCTGCAGCAGCTGTAATTTGTGGTCTGGAGTGTCATCTTGCTTTAGGAGGAGAAGAACCTACACTACCTCAGGGAAATTATCTAATAGATAAATTGCTGGATGCTCATATACATTGGACGGGTGATTTTCGGAAAGGCGAGAAAATTCCTGAGATCAACGATCACTTAAGAGAGCTTGGTAAGAAACCATATGTAATCCCTTATGGTGGGTCTAACCCTATTGGTGTTTATGGTTTCATAGAGGCAATGAATGAATTGAAAAAACAAATGGATGAAATCAAATTACATTTTGATCATATTGTGTTTGCTTCCAGCTCTGGTGGAACTCATTCCGGTATAATGCTCGGTAATGAAATTTATCAAGTCGGTGCAAATCTTATCGGAATTGAAATTGACAAAGCTGAGGATGAAGGACCTTATATTGGTAGGTTGCTAAACCTGGTGAATATTTCAAGTGAATTTTGTGGTTATAAAAAAGTATTTAGTAAGGACGATATTATTTTACGTAAAGAATACCTTGGTGACGGCTATGGAGTTGTTGGTGATTTGGAAAGGAATGCAATTAAATTATTAGCCGCGAAAGAGGGAATCTTGGTAGATCCGGTATATACAGGAAGAACATTTGGTGGTTTGATAGATATGGTTGAAAAAAAAGAATTCTCAAGAAATGAAAAGGTTTT
>CAZEBL010000347.1:0-2476 GCA_964510325.1 uncultured Melioribacter sp.
GCTAAACTTGTAAAAGATAAAAAGGCTCATGCCTTTGTTAGTGCCGGTAATACCGGTGCAATGATGGCTGCATCAACATTAATTATTGGTAGAATTGAAGGTGTAAGTAGACCAACTATCGGTGCTTCATTTCCAACAACTGAAAATAAATTCTGCCTTTTGTTTGATGTTGGTGCAAGTGTGGATAGCAAACCACAACATTTATTCGAGTATGCTATTCTCGGTTCAATTTTCGCTAAAGAAATCTTTAACTGTTCTAATCCTTCAGTTGGAGTGCTGAGTGTTGGTGAAGAAGAATCGAAAGGGAATGAGTTATCATTAGCCACCTTTAAACTTCTCAAAGAATCCAAACTTAATTTTATTGGTAATGTTGAGGGTAGAGATATTACTAAAGGAAATGTTGATGTAATTGTCTGCGATGGTTTTCTTGGCAACGTAATTCTAAAGTTTGGTGAGAGTGTTCTTACTCTTCTTAAAGCCCGTATTAAGGATTATTCCAAAAAAGGTCTTATTAATAAAATTTATGCCCTTATTGTTAAGAAAGTTTTGAAAGTTTCTCTTAGCGATATGGATTATCAAACACACGGAGGAGTTCCTCTTCTCGGTGTTAATGGTATTAGTATTATTGGTCATGGTTCAAGTACACCGCTTGCAATTAAAAATATGGTATTGCGTGCAAAAGAAATGTACGACAAAAATTTAATTCAGAAATTTCAGGAAGCATTAAAAGAATATGCCGTTACAAAATAAAAAAGTAAATGCTGCTATTACTGCAGTTGGAATATACGTCCCGGATAAAATTCTGGATAATAAATATTTCGAATCTATTGTTGAAACAAACAATGAATGGATAATCACAAGAACCGGAATTAAAGAACGTAGAATGATGGTTAATGGTGCAACAAGCGATATGGCTGCTTTTGCTGTTCAGGACTTAATGAAAAATTCCGGATTAAAACCGGAAGAGATTGATGTAATTATTGTTGCTACTGTAACACCCGATATGTTCTTTCCCGCTTGTGCATGTCTGGTTCAGGATAAAATAGGTGCAAAAAATGCGTGGGGGTTCGATCTGTCGGCTGCTTGTTCCGGTTTTTTATTCGCTCTAGAAACTGGTTCAAAGCTTATTGAAAGTGGTGCTTATAAAAAAGTTGTTGTTGTTGGATCAGATAAAATGACAGCTATTACAGATTACACAGATAGAAATACATGTATTCTGTTTGGCGACCTTGCATCAGCTGTATTACTCGAACCAACCGAAGATCTTAATTACGGAATTAAAGATTCACTTTTATATGTCGATGGAACTGGCAAAGATAGTTTATATATGAAAGGGGGCGGAAGTCTTAGACCTGCTTCTCACGAAACAGTTGATAACAAATGGCATTATATCTATCAGGATGGTAAAGCTGTATTTAAAGTTGCAGTTAAAGGTATGGCCGATGTTTCTTATGATATTATGAAAAAGAATAATTTAACTTCAGATGATGTTGCTTACCTTGTTCCTCATCAGGCCAATATGAGAATAATAGATGCTACTGCAGAAAGAATGGGAATTACCAAAGAGAAAGTTATGATTAATATTGATCGATACGGCAATACTACTGCAGCAACTATTCCATCCTGTATCACAGAATATTATCGCAATGGCAAATTAAAGAAGGGGGATAATCTAATCCTTGCTGCCTTTGGTGCCGGATATACATGGGGTGCAATCTATTTAACATGGAGTATTGATTAGTGGGTAAGAAAGCATTCATATTCCCCGGACAGGGTTCTCAATATGTTGGAATGGCAAAAGATCTTTTCGAGAATTCTGTTGAAGCAAAGGAAATGATCCGTACTGCCGAAGAAGCAATTGGTGTTCCCCTTTCTCATATTATGTTTAACGGACCTGAAGAATCCCTTAAACAAACAGATATTACTCAACCGGCAATTTTTGTTCATAGTGTTGTTCTATCAAGTATAATTAGAACATTGGAACCCGATATGGTAGCCGGTCATTCCTTAGGTGAATATTCTGCTCTTGTTTCAGCTAAAGCAATTCAATTTTATGAAGCAATAAAGCTTGTACATGTACGCGGTAAAGCGATGTTGCAAGCCGGAATCGAACAGCCAGGTACTATGGCAGCTGTTGTAGGTTTATTACCGGATAAACTTGAAAAGATTTGTAACGATGCTTCTTCAGCCGGTATTGTTCAATGTGCAAATTTTAATTCTCCGGGACAGATTGTAATAAGCGGATCTGTTGAAGGCGTTAGGGCAGCAATGGAAATATGTAAAAAAGAAGGCGCTAAACTTGTTAAAGAATTAGTTGTTAGTGGTGCTTTTCATTCACCGCTAATGGCATCGGCAAAAGATAAATTAAAAATGAAACTCGATACTACTCCTTTTTATGATTCTAAAATTCCCGTTTATACAAATGTTACTGCCGCACCTGTTAAGGATAAAAATCAATTAAAAGAACTTTTATTCG
>CAZEBL010000348.1:0-2453 GCA_964510325.1 uncultured Melioribacter sp.
TCGAAGTACGTGAATTGCTTCATCTTTCAAGAAATGAAGTAGTTGAATTTATTCCACTACTCAAGCAAGTCTTATCAGAAGGTGTTGTAATATCAACTTGCAACCGGACTGAAATATTCGGATTACCAATTACTACTTCTTTAAATACCAGTTCTATAGTTGAATCTCTTCTAAAATTTAAACCTGTTGGTGAGACAAAACCGGAATTTTTCCATAAGTACTTTTCATGCGGGGCTGTAAAGCATCTATTTAAAGTCGCATCGGGAATCGATTCCCTTGTAATTGGGGATAGCCAGATTCTCGGTCAGGTTAAAGAATCATTCGAAATTTCGGAGGATATGGGATTTACCGGACCGGTATTTCATCGATTATTCGAGACAGCAATAAAAGTTGGTAAGCGTGCAATAAAAGAAACAGCTATTGGAGAAGGAGCCGTTACAGTAAGTTATGCGGCAGTTCAGGTGGTTGAAAAAATATTTTCTGGATTGGATAAAAAATCGGCTCTCGTAATTGGTGCAGGAGAAACCGGTGAATTAGCTGCGGTAAATCTTAAGGATAAAGGAATTGGTAAAATTACCATATCAAATCGTTCAATTGATCGTGCTGAAAAACTTGCAGAAAAAATTCATTGTAAAATAATTCCATTTCAATTTCTGAGCGAACATTTACACAATTTCGATATTATTATCAGTGCAACCAGCTCAGAAACCTTTATTATTAATTATGCAGATGTCGCTTCGGCAATAAAGAAACGAAAAGGAGCTCCTGTTGTGCTAATGGATATCGCCATACCAAGAGATATTGATCCGGAGGTTCGTAAAATTGATAACGTGTTCTACCACGATATGGATTCGCTTAAAATTATTGTGGAGCAGAATCTTCAGAAAAGACGGAACGAAATACCGGCAGTTGAAAAAATTATTATGGAAGAAATGGTAGGATTCTTCGGCTGGTATAATACACTGGAAGTTGTTCCAACTATTAAAAGCTTGCGCAATTTCTTTGATGAGATAAGAGCAGATGAACTGGATAAAATTAAAAATAAAGTTAGTGAAGAAGATTTTGCGAAGATTGAAGATATGACACGCAGATTAATTGGTAGAATTTTACATAACCCGACTGTAAAATTAAGAGAGATTGCTGAAAATGGTAATAACATTCAACAAGTAACCACAAACTCAATAATACTAAAAGAATTATTTAACTTAGGTACTACCAACGATAATGGGAAAAATATTGAAGAGAAATAAACTAATAATCGGTTCTCGCGGAAGTGAACTTGCTCTTTGGCAAGCCTTCTTTGTAAAAAAACTTTTGGAGAAAAGAAATAAAGAACTATCCATCGAAATAAAAATTATAAATACAAAAGGGGATAAAATTTTAAATGTCGCTTTGTCTAAGATTGGAGACAAAGGACTTTTTACCAAGGAACTTGAAAACGAATTGTTGAATGGCTCCATAGACATAGCTGTTCATAGTCTAAAAGACTTACAAACAGAATTACCTCAAGGACTTACTCTTGCCGCTGTAACAAAGCGTCATCCGGTTCAGGATGTTATTATTTCAAGAAAAAAAGGAACAACAATTAATAATTTACCTCAGGGTGCAATCGTTGCAACAGGTTCTCTTAGAAGACGTTCGCAGCTTTTGCATTTACGGCCTGATATTAAAATAGAAGAACTACGTGGTAATGTTCCAACGAGAATTAAAAAATTACTGGAGTCTGATTGGGATGCAATAATATTAGCGAGAGCCGGTGTTGAAAGACTAAAGTTAAACAAATATATCTCTTCGGTAATTAGTGTAAAACAGATTTTACCCGCTGTTGGTCAGGGAGCATTGGGAATTGAAACACGTGATGATAATTTATTTGCTCAGAAAGTATTAAAAAAGATTCATCACGAAAAAACATTTGTTGCGGTGCGTGCAGAACGTGCGTTGCTAAAATCTCTTGAAGGTGGTTGCCAGGTTCCTATTGGAGCTTATGGGTCTGTTGTTTCTAATGAACTTTCTCTTGAAGCTGTAGTCGGTTCAATTGACGGCACCGTTACATTCAGAAAAAAAATTACTGGAAGTGTTAAGAATCCCGAAAAGTTAGGTTATAGACTTGCTTCACTTCTATCGAAAGCCGGTGCATCGGAAATTCTTGAAGATATTTATAATAAGAGCAGAAGTAAGTGAACTATCTTAAAAATAAAAAAATATTGATTACAAAATCTGCAGAAGATTGCGGAGCAGCGTTTAATAATCTGATTTCGATGGGTGCGGAAATTATCTATTTCCCTACAATTAAAATTGTTCCAACCTTTAACTCGCTGGATTTATCAGGATTGATTTCAAATTCGGATCACTTCGATTATATAATTTTTACTTCCTCTAATTCTGTTGATGTATTCTCAAAATTAATTGATGTCTATAAACCCGATTTAACAAGGACAAAAGTTGCTGCAGTT
>CAZEBL010000349.1:0-2437 GCA_964510325.1 uncultured Melioribacter sp.
AATATTAAACAAATATAATTTTCTAAAAATTGCTACTAAAATTGCTGAAGAGCGTAATGAAGAATTATATCTTATTGGTGGATTTGTAAGGGATTTAATAATCAACCGGAGCAGTAATGAAATGGATTTTCTGGTAATAGGTAATGGTCCGGATTTTGCATTTGAGTTTTCAAAGAGATTAAAAGTAGATCAAATAAATATTTTTAAAAATTTTGGTACAGCACATTTCCATTATGAGGAATTCTCATTTGAATTTGTTGGAGCCAGAAAAGAATCATATTCAAGAACAAGCAGAAATCCAATTGTAACTCCCGGTACTCTTGATGATGATTTGAACAGAAGAGACTTTACAATTAACACACTTGCAATTTCTCTAAATAAAAAAAGTTATGGTCAGCTAATAGATAAATTCAGCGGTATAATGGATATTGAAAACAAAATTATCCGCACTCCGCTGGATCCGGAATTAACATTTAACGATGATCCTCTACGAATAATGCGAGCATTTAGATTTGCAAGCCAGCTTGATTTTAAGGTTGAACAAAAAACATTTGATGCTGCATCCAGAATGGCTGAACGTTTAACTATTGTCGCACAGGAAAGAATAACCGATGAGTTCTTTAAGATATTGGCTTCGCCTCAACCATCAATTGGTTTGATATTACTTTACACAAGCGGAGTGATGAAAATTATTTTTCCTGAAATTGCTGAAATGGGTGGAGTTGAACAAAGGAATGATTTTCATCATAAAGATGTTTTCTATCATACATGTATTGTTGTTGATAATGTTGCAAAAGTAAGTAGTAATTTATGGTTACGATTCGCAGCTCTGGTTCATGATATTGCAAAACCGCAAACAAAAAAGTTTGTTGAAGGTATTGGATGGACATTTCACGGGCACGAAGAAATTGGTGCACGTATGATGAAATATGTATTTGAGAGGATGAAACTTCCTACAAATAAAATTGCTTACGTAGAAAAACTGATTCGTTTACACTTGAGACCAATTGCTCTGGTTGATGAACAGGTTACAGATTCAGCTATTCGGAGATTAATTGTCTCCGCAGATGAGGATCTTGATGATCTTATTATGTTATGCCGAGCAGATATCACAAGTAAAAATCCAAGTAAGGTTAACAAATATTTAGAGAATTATGAACTTGTGATGAATAAAGTTCATGATGTAAAAGAAAAAGATAAATTAAGAGCATTCCAATCTCCTGTAAGAGGAGATGAAATAATGAAAATTTGTAATATCCAGCCGTCAAAGTTAGTGGGGGAAATTAAATCCGCAATTGAGGAAGCCATTCTTGACGGAAGAATTGGTAACAATTATGAAGAAGCTTATAATTATCTTCTTGATATTAAAGACCAATTCTTAGCTAAAAATTAAAAAATATATTTCATTCAATTTTGTAACTTTCGATTCGTTAAAATCGTCATAATTAACAGTAATTTAGAAATTGTGCAATTATGAAGCACAAAAGGAGTAATTAGAAATGAAAAAATTGATTCTGGCATTAATTACTATTGTTCTTACAATTCCAGTTTCCGGTCAAAAACTTTTAACATTTCAAGAAGCAGTTTCAATTGCACTTCAAAGAAACACTTCGCTTATAAAAGTAAAGAATACACTCGAATCAAGCGAAACTCAATTAAAGTCTGCTTATGGTGATTTAATACCTACTTTAGGTGCTAATGCAAGCTGGAGTTTCCAAAGAATTAATGATGCCGGCTCTGTTCAAAGAGATTTTCTTGGCAACGAAGTTGTCACACCGGCT
Source organism: uncultured Melioribacter sp. (assembly GCA_964510325.1). Lineage (GTDB taxonomy): Bacteria > Bacteroidota > Ignavibacteria > Ignavibacteriales > Melioribacteraceae > DSXH01. Next base: position 1,782 of record CAZEBL010000349.1, read on the forward strand.
TCTCAGGTAGATAATCGTTCTTATTCTGCCGGTATTGGAGGTAATGTAACTTTATTTAATGGTCTTGCTAACATAGCAAATATCAGTCAGAAAAAAGACAATCTTAAAGCAACTGAATATAATATTGAAAAGAAGAAACAGGATGTAGTTTACGACGCAACCAATTTTTACTACCTGGTTCTTAATGCAGAAGAATTAATGAAAGTTCGTGAAGAAAATGTTAAATATTATCAGAAATTTTATGAAACTGTAAATGAAAGAAACAGACTTGGTATTGTTGCGAAAGCAGATGTTTACACTGCTCAGGTTCAGCTTGGTAATGCGGAGTTATTATTGATTCAGGCACAGAATAACTATGAAACAACTTTAGGCAATTTATTAAATTATCTTGGATTGGATGTTCTACAGGATTACAAACTGGTTAATCCTTTTAGCGGACAGGGAATAACTGAAGCAGAATCTTACCTGGGCGATTATGACAATATTGAGTCAATGGTTAAAGCTGCACTTGATACTCGATTTGATTTTAAAAGTCAGCAGCTTGCAATCAGCTCAGCAGAAAGCGGACTTACAATAGCAAAATCCGGACTCTTTCCAACATTAACGGGTTCTTATTCATATTCCAGTGCTGCATCTAAATACGATAAACTATTTGA
>CAZEBL010000350.1:0-2431 GCA_964510325.1 uncultured Melioribacter sp.
ATGATAATACTTGCATATTTTGTTTACACTCAGGTTAATGAATTACTTACAAGTAATAAGCTCGATCAATTAAAAAAATATAGCATCCAGTCATTATTCTCTTCCGAAGAGGATAAGAATAAATTTACATCGATCAATAAAGTAACAAGCAGTACACTTTCTAACTTAAATGCAATCTATTTTGCTAATGAAAAGTTTGCTACTGCAGTCGGAGATTCCGGAACAATAATGGTATCTACTACTGCCGGATATGATTGGCAGCCAAAAACTTTCAATAAGAAAATTAATTTTAGTGATGTTTTTTGTTCCCCTTCAGGTCGGTCAATTCTGGTAGGGGATTCATCATCAATTTATTTCTCTAATAACTTTCTGGATTCACTTCAACAAATTCCTTTTCAGAAAGGATATACTTTTTTCCGCATTAAATTTATTGATGATGAAACAGGATTTATTACCGGCAACAAAGGACTAATCCTTAAAACAATAAATGGAGGAATTAACTGGTATAAAGTTGCTACCAGCACAAGCGAATTAATTTTTGACTTAGCTTTTATCGATTCTAAACGCGGTTATGCTGTTGGTTGGAACGGTATTATCCTCAAAACGACGAATGGTGGTGAATCGTGGAGTAAATCGGAAAACAGCGGGAATGATAATTATTTTAAGTCGGTTGATTTTACAAAAAATGGATATGGTTTAATTGTTGGTGGAGATGGTACAATACTCCGTTCAACCAACTATGGTCAAAATTGGGAAGAAATGAAGATCACTGATATTGGAGGATTGCAACGAGTGTTATTCATATCAGAATCTAATGCAGTGCTAATTGGTAATAGAGGAACAATTATGGTTTCAAAGGATAAAGGAGAATCCTGGAAACTTGTTGATTCGCAAATTTTTTCTAATATGAATGATATAGCTATTCACCCCGATGGTTTCTTATTTATGGTTGGTGTTAATGGAATGATGTTTAAGATTGAATAAGGTAATAAATGGATAAATTTGTTATAAGAGGTGGAAAAAAACTAAATGGAACAGTTAGTGTAAGTGGCGCAAAGAATTCTTCCCTTGCTTTAATGCCGGCTACTCTTCTTAACTCTGGATTGAATAGAATTGATAACACTCCTGAAGTGAATGATATCTTTACAATGATAAAACTTCTCAAACAATTAGGAGTTGAATCAGAATTTCAGAATCATTCATTACAATTGAATACATCCCAAATTACCAGTCAGGTTGCACCATACGAACACGTAAAAAAAATGCGTGCATCAGTTTATGTTCTTGGTCCTTTACTATCTCGTTTCGGATATGCTAAAGTATCAATGCCCGGCGGTTGTGCATGGGGACCTCGACCTATCAATCTACACCTTGAAGCAATGAAAAGATTAGGAGCAGAAATTTCTCTTGAAGAGGGATATATTATTGCGCGAGCAAATAAATTGAAAGGTGCAAAGATTCACTTTGATATTCCTTCGGTTGGCGCAACAGGTAATGCATTAATGGCTGCTACTCTGGCAAAAGGAACAACCATAATTACCAATTCGGCAATTGAGCCGGAAATAAATCTGCTTGGAGAATATCTTAATTCGATGGGAGCAAGAATCTCTGGAATTGGAACTACTGCTCTAGAAATTGATGGAGTAGATGAGTTGTTCCCCGGGCAAATAAAAAATATTCCCGATAGAATAGAAGCCGGTACATTACTTTTAGCCGGTGCTATTACTAACAGTAAAATTGGTCTAACAAATATTGAAACACAACATCTGGATTCTGTCCTTATTAAGCTCGAAGAGAGCGGTGTTAAGTTGTTACAGGAAAACGATAAATTGGTTTTAGATGCAGAGAACTGTTCTGTAAAAAGCATCGATGTATCTACTTCGGTTTATCCCGGATTTCCAACCGATATGCAAGCTCAATGGACAGCGTATATGACTCTTGCTGATAGCATTTCAACTGTAACTGATACAATTTATCTCGATCGTTTTAATCATGTTCCGGAATTGAATCGACTGGGAGCAAATATAGAACTTATCAATAACAGCGCAGTAATTAAGGGCGTAAAAAAATTGAAAGGTGCTAAGGTAATGTCAACCGACTTAAGAGCAAGTGCATCATTAGTTCTTGCCGGTCTTGCAGCAGAAGGTGTAACAGAAGTCTTACGAATTTATCATCTCGATAGAGGTTATCAGAGAATTGAAGAGAAATTAAGCTCTCTTGGTGCCGATATTGAACGTGTAGCAACAACGGAATTCTAAATTGAAATTTGTTACAACGAAATTTCCTTTTTTTACTTTCCTTATTCTACTTCTATCCAACATAACAATGATGTTTTTTCCTTTAGTAAACATTTTAGGTTATGAGTTTTCCCTTGTGAATGGTATTATTTTCTTCATACTCTCCGCGTTCAGAGCAATAAAAACATACGAAA
>CAZEBL010000351.1:0-2423 GCA_964510325.1 uncultured Melioribacter sp.
CCTATCGAATGAAATGTCTATTGTTTGGGATGATTTGCAACCCAGTCTTTTAAGAATTTTACAATTTCTGTTGTAGAAGTACCCGGGGTAAAGAGTTCGCCAACACCCATCTCTTTTAATTTGTTAAGATCATCTTCCGGAATTATTCCACCACCAAAAAGTAAAATGTCATCAACTTTCTTTTCTTTCATCAAATTGAGAATACGTGGAAAGATTGTCATATGTGCACCGGATAAAATACTAATCCCTATAGCATCAACATCTTCCTGAATGGCAGCTTCAACGATCATTTCCGGAGTTTGACGCAAACCCGTGTAAATCACTTCCATTCCGGCATCTCTTAAAGCAGCCGCAACAACTTTTGCACCTCTATCGTGACCATCCAATCCGGCTTTTGCTACTAAGACCCTTATTTTATGTTCCATAACTTTCCTATTAATTAAAAAAATTTTCTTACCAGTTCAAAAATAATATCAGTTAAGCCCAAATACAATTGATGTCGGAGGCAAGATACCGGATAAATGATTTTAGAATTTACATAAATGCTGGATTGATAATTCTATTTACGGGATTTCTCCGATGATTTCATAACCTTTTCATAATATTTGCGTGCTATTTCAAGATCAGCCGGGGTATCTACAGAAAGACTTTCAATTTCCGTAACAACTATTTTCATCTTAAATCCATATTCAAGAAATCTAAGCTGTTCTAATTTTTCTACCTGTTCCAGATCGGTGGGTTTGGATGCAGTAAATTTTAAAAGAGCATCTTTTCTATACACATAGAGACCAATATGTTTATACATTTCTGCGTTTTCAATCCTTTGAAGATTTGTTCTTGCATCGCGAGCAAATGGAATTGGTGAACGTGAGAAGTACATAGCAAAATTATTATAATCAAAAACAACTTTAACGACCGATGGGGATTTCATTTCTTCAACACTTTTAATTCTCTTAGCAAGTGTAGAGACACTCACTTTTTTATCAAAGAGAAGCGGCTCAATAGCCTCGTCAATCATTTTACCTTTTATAAATGGTTCATCGCCCTGAATATTAACAATTATGGATGCATCAGGAATTTTTTCTGCAACAATTGCAATTCTGTCCGAACCGGTAGCAACTTCTTGAGGGGTCATATACACTTCTGCACCAAAACTCTTAGCAACTTTATAGAGCCGGTCGTCATCTACAGCAATAATTACTTTATCCAGCAATTTGGATTTTTTAGCATTCTGGTAAGTGTGTTGGATCATCGGTTTACCGCCAATATCTGCCAGCGGTTTTCCCATTAAGCGGGTTGATGCGAATCGTGCCGGTATTATTCCTATAATCATTTCTAAATCTGAAAAAGAAATTATTGATTGATTACTTTAGGTATTATGAAAAATTCATCCGTACTTTTCGGCGAGTTTTTTAGTGCGTCTTCACGATTAATCGATTGAACAAGATTGTCTTCCCTAAAAACGTTTTCATTTGGTATCGGATGAGATAACGGTTCAACACTTTCTGTATCCAGTTCATTCAATTTTTCGAAGAATGATAATATCTCGTTAAATTGATTTGTGAATCCTTCTAATTCTTTTTCGTCGAAATTTAGTTTAGCTAAATTAGCTATGTATTTTACTTCGTCAATCGATACAGACATATCATCAATTCCTTAAAAATATTAATTGAATCCGGCACTGTTAAATTTGGTAGAAATAAAAGACTCGCTTCCTTGATAAGGATTATTTTTTATTCTCACTCTTATCGAATGATCCTTGTTTCCCCTTTTAGGACTGCTATAAGTAAGGACATAAAAGCTATTAGCTAATTTAACAACGGAATTTTCCAACTCAATAAATCTTTTAATTATTTCGTTTTCCTGACCGGGTTTAAAACTTCCTCCTGTACTGAATGCATTCATAATTTCCGGTTGGAGAGCCGGACCAAGTGCGATTGAATAGACCAATTTATTATGAACCGCATTAAGTCCATGTGCAAGTGATGTAGAACCCTGAGTATCCTCTCCATCAGAAATTACAACAAGACAGCCCTGAACAACGCTATCCATAGAAACAACATCAACCCATTTACCGGCACCAAATTTCATTGCACCATAAAAATCTGTGCTTCTTACTCCAAGAGTATAGTTATTGTCAATTAAGTTTTTAAGCCAATCTATATCTAACGAAAAATCCCAAAGTAAAACCGGTTTATCAGAAAACTGATAAAGCGAAGCAAATTGATTTGGCCTCATTCCATGCACTATTTGCTTTGCAGAATTACGAATTGTATTGAGATCATTTTCAAGACTTGTACTGTTATCCAGCATTAATACTGTCTTAATTTTGTAAGGAGTTGTTGCACGTTTAACAATATTCAACCCCGATTCCGAAATCGACAGAGGGAGCTCGTCTTCAAAAACTTCAAAGTCAGAAAGCT
>CAZEBL010000352.1:0-2416 GCA_964510325.1 uncultured Melioribacter sp.
AGTCATCTATTTCATTTTTATTTTTGATTTTTAATTACACATAATGTCTAATATATTTCTAGTTTTTTTCTGGTAGTCCTGCACAAAGTAGTGATGTCAAACCTGACAGGTCTTGGAGACCTGTCAAGTTTAGCAGTCGTAACTCCGTACATGACTACCGTATTTTCATCCCTACAGAATTCCTTAACTTAATGGCATTGACCCTACGCTCGATGTTTTTCGCAAACAACAATAAATTCCTTTGTTATTGTACCTTTTCTTTGTCCTACCTTATTTGAAGGTGAATTTTGTGAAGGCATTACTTTATTGCCTAAAAGTCGTTCGTAGGTGAATAAATGTTTAAATCCATTTTGTTCAAACTTTTCTGCAACAAATTGGTCTGTCGGTAATTGGACATCTTTTACTCGCCTATTTCCAACGACATAAATGGATTTACCTCCTTTCTTAATACTGGTTGCAACATCTTTGATTGATTTATCCAAGTCAAAGTAGAAAGAAGAAACTTCTAAGGCTCTTCGTTTCGATTGATTCGAGATTTCATTAATATAGTTAGAAATAACGCTATTAGGGTAAGGTTCTTTAACAGGGCTTCCACACATCAGTAAATGATCAATCTGTCTAGCATATTGAATACCAAACCATTGATTGCTAAACATTGAAAATTGTCCATAGGCGACAGTTGTGAAACTATCACCATAAGGTGGACTTGTTAATACAACATCAAATTCATTTTCTTTTTTAGGGAATTTACTATAGCTAATATCAATCTTTGCCTCATTTATTTTTGGCAAGTAATAGGTTTCATAAATGTCAATGACTTTATTTAACTTATCAAAATAAACACTAAAAACATCTGGATTAAATTGCAACATTTCTTCAGGTTTAATTCGATAAAGTTTAAATTCATGATTTCTAGTATAGGAACACTCTCTAATAGTTTCCGAAAGCGGAACTAAAAATAATCTTCTTATATCAATTTGGATTTTGTAAATAAAATGCCTTAAAATAGATAAATTTTGTAGAACAGCCTTTGAGAACCAAAAGTCTATATTATAGTGTTGAGGGATTTCGATTTCTTTTAAATGATCCTCAATCTTAACAAATTCATAGACTTTATTTCTCAAACGTTGCCGCAATAATTTTACTTTTTCAACATCAACTCTTGTAAATTTCGCTCTTGAGATTAACACCGCTAAGGGATTAATATCAAAACCATACATTTCATTCAATCCTCTGTCTAAACCAACAGTGAATGAAGAACCTGAACCACAATAAGGATCAAGCAATTTACCTTGTTTAATATCCAATTCCTTGAATAATTCAATACCAATCTGAGGTATCATCGTCGCTGGGTATTTGTGCAAGTTTGGGTAACTGGTTGCGTAGGATTGCCCTATAAAATCATATCTTTCATTTCGCGTTATTGGGTATTTCATAAATCAATCACACTTTGAAAAAGTAGTGGTAATTTGCTCTCGTATGCTCTAAAGCCAGTTCCGTGATTACGTGCCATTGTTCCTTTATCGTGTAATCGTAAATCTACTAAAATATTTTCTTCGTGAAATTGGCTTGCTAATACTTCGGGCGAAGTCCCTCTCATTAATTGCGCACGATAAAAATGGAAATATTCTAATCCATCTCGTTCTTCAGTGAATGCAGAAACGAAAAGTAAAGTAGGCATTTTCTGCGTGAACCTATCCGCAAGTGTTTGAAATTGCCAAGTAGCGATGACTTCACCAGAAATATGTCTAACAGAAATTTCGGTTTTTTGAATATCAAGAAAAAGCCCGGCACTGTTGGGTTTTAGGGACATCGTATAGTACAACCCTTTTCTACCATCTTTGTCTAAACTACCGTATTTTTTTACTGCTTCAAGTGGCGGTATTTTCCAAACTTTTTATTGAAGGTAAATAAAGTAATCAAATTATTAGCTTTTGTTCTGTGTGCTTTTAGTTCAGCCCCTTCTATGTCAGGATGAGCATTGTTATTCTCAATAATACCGAGATGTGTTTCAAGAGTGTGTCCTATACCTGTAGGTCCTCTGCGAGTTGAAAGAATAAATCCTTTGTTCTTTATTTCTTTAAATTTTATTATAAATTCTTCTATAGTCATTATTTTTATCCCTTTTCTAACCGTCAATCCGTTCCCAACGGTAACACTTAATCTTGAACCAAGATATTTATTGAAGTTTTCGTGTAGAGTAATTTTGTAGGCCGGCAATCCTTTTCCGACATTTTTGATTATTATTCAAAGTGTCAGCAAAGGATTGCCGACTTAACTGACTACACTCGCTATTTTACCCTCTTTTTTCCCTATTAATACAAAAAAAATACTATAACTTAGTGGTATTGACGCTCTGCGTGGAAATTCATACTGCACCGCTTGCTTCGACAAGTGGTATGCTGAGCTTGTCGAA
>CAZEBL010000353.1:0-2412 GCA_964510325.1 uncultured Melioribacter sp.
TTCAATTCGGAAATTTCTCCATGCTTCCGAATATTCTATTACTATTTATATTGGTTTACACCTTTGATAACGGTTTTATTCAACCCAATGTTTTTTCTAAGAATACTGACTTACATCCGCTGGTAATTATTATCCTTATTTTAGTCGGAAGCGAATTACTCGGAATATTCGGAATGCTTATTGCAGTTCCGACAGCAACAGTAGTTAGAACAGCAACACGCGAAATTTATAATGGATACAAAAACTATAGAGTCATTCATGTTAATTGATCATCTACCTAGTAACCTGCTAATTAAATTAATTCCTCTTAACTAATGAATAATTTTTCTTCTAGAAAGTATTAACTATGGAAATAACATTTATTGGTGCTGCGAGAACAGTAACCGGATCCATGCATTTAATTAAAGCAAATCATTCCACTTTTTTACTAGATTGTGGTTTATATCAAGGGAAAAGAAAGGAAGCTTTTGAAATTAACCGGACATTTAATTATTTCGACCCAGAAGAAATTGATTTTGTTATTCTCTCTCATGCTCATATTGATCATTCCGGAAATCTTCCCTCACTTGTTAAAAAAGGGTTTTCTGGAAAAATTTATTCTACTTTTGCTTCGATGGATTTAAGCACTATTATGCTTAAGGATAGCGCACATGTACAATTAAGAGATGTTGAATACGTAAACAAGAAAAGAGCCAAAAAGAAACAGAACTTGTTTGAACTGTTATATAACGAAGATGATGTTGAAAGAACTATTAAGCTATTTGAAGGAATAAATTATCACCATGAAGTTGAAATAACACCGGGTATAAATCTAACTTTTTACGACGCCGGTCATATACTTGGTTCTGCAATTACGTTTTTGTCAATTAAAGAAAACGGGACTTCAACTAACATTGGATTTACCGGAGACCTGGGTCGACCTAATCTTCCAATATTAAAAGACCCTGAAAAAATTCCCGATTGCGATCTTTTGATTTGTGAAAGCACTTACGGCGCAAAAGAACACGAGAATCCAAAGGATGCTGAAAAAAAACTTGCTGAAGTCGTTAGGTTATCTATCCGGAGAAAATCGAAAATTATTATTCCTGCATTTAGTGTAGGAAGAACACAGGAAATAGTATACGCATTACATAGAATTTTTGAATCGGGTGAGTTAGAAAGAATTCCCGTATATGTGGATAGCCCTTTGGCTGTTAATGCTACAAATGTATTCAGGAACCATCCCGAGTGTTTCGATTCTGAAATCAGTCAGTATCTAATTAATCATGAAGACCCTTTTGGCTTTAATAAATTAAAATATATTACCGATGTTGAGGATTCTAAGAAACTAAATAATTCCACAGGACCTTCAATTATTATATCAAGTTCCGGAATGTGTGAAGCCGGCAGAATTCAGCATCATCTTGCAAATAGTATTGAAAACCCTAATAATATTGTATTGATGGTTGGTTATGCTGCTGAAAATACGCTGGGCAGGAAGATTATCAATAAATCAGAATCCGTAAATATTTTTGGAGAAACGTATAAATTAAATGCAGAAGTTATTGTTATGGATTCATTAAGTGCTCATGCAGACAAAAACGAATTATTAAACTATTGTTCTCAATTCGATAAAAGCAGAATGCAGAATATCTTTTTAGTTCATGGTGAATTGGAACAGCAGGAACCGTTTAGGACCTCGCTTAAATCACTTGGATTCCAAAATATATTAATACCCAACTCCGGTGATAAAGTTAACATTTAATAGCTTAAATTTTTTCCCCGCTATTCAATATTGGAATTATTAATCGTAATTTGTATCAGGATTAATTAAGAATTCATTTCCAAAATTGACCAGATTAATAAAATTTTTAATAATACTTTTATTATTTCCTTCTTTAATCTCAGCCCAGATTGAAAGGGATAGTCTTCTTTACAACACCCGGATATTTTCAAAAAAAGATATTAATAACAATTTCGATAAACAATTAAATACATATACCTTCTCTGCAAGATTAAGGCATTTCTATCAGGATAATAAATTTTTTGTGGGACTTAATGAAAATTTTAACTCTACCATCATAAGAACTACCGATAAAAATATTAAGGATGAACAATACCTGTGGTTATTCGGGCAGTACGATTTATCTAACCTATTAAAGATTGGCTTCTTATTAAATAATAATCTCTATAGCGACGATAGGCGGGTAGCTATTAACAAAGCGTCTGTTCTAAACTCATCATTATTTTTGAAAATAAAACCATTGGAAAAACTTGATATTACACCATACGGAGGATTTACAAGTAATGATCAAATCGGCGAAAAGGATAAAGGTCTTTTATATGGTGCTGAAGCTGGACTGGATAAATTTGCACTGGGCGAGTTTGAAGTTTCATCTTTACTGAAATATCAGAACGAAGATATATCTCCAA
>CAZEBL010000354.1:0-2384 GCA_964510325.1 uncultured Melioribacter sp.
TCTTCGGCAAGCAAACCGCTTTCAATATCACGTTTGTAAAACGGATAGAGATGCTGATCTAATCTACCGGGATTGAATGAATCCCATGTGTTTAATTCTGTTATAACACCAAGATGAACAAACCAGTAATACTGCAATGCTTCCCAGAAAGTCCGCGGTGCATTAGCTGGAACACGCTTGCATATACCCGCCATTGTTTCAAGTTCATTTTTGCGATGTAGATCTTTCTCTATTTGAGCAAGCTCAGTAAGTTTATTACTGTAACGGTTTGCAAATGAAATTAATGCACCAGCACAAATTTCCATTGCACGCAGTTCTTCCCGTTTTTCGAATGCTTTAGGATCGTTATAAAAATCAAGATTGGCGATTGAATGATTTATGTCGTTAATGAAATCGAGCATTCCTTTTTTATAGATCTTATCATCAAGTACCGTATGGCCCGGAGCCCTTTGTTCCATGAACTCTGTAAATATTCCGGCAGCATAACAATCCTTCCATTCCTGATCAACCTCTTCAAAAATTTTATCACGGATCGATCTACCTTCCCAAAATGGAATAATCTCGTTTTCATAAACTGATTTAGTTGAATCATTAACTTTAAACCAGACTTTTGGACGTGAGTCTAAAATCTCGAGGTCTTTGATACTGTGGACACATAACTCGGGATAAGTTGGAGTTGCTTTCGGTTCCGGTCCGCGTTCGCCCACTATTAATTCGCCATCATTAATGCACAGTTCTTTATTCTCCAGTAAATGCTTAAATGCGAGTGCACGTGCAACAGGTACAGACACACGGTCAGCTTTTCCTGATTTATAAAATTCGGTTAGTAATTCTGCCCGTTCGTGTGATAACCGCGGTACAGCATTAAGAGTTTGTTCTCTTAATTTTTTTATCCTTTCATTCATAATTATCCTCCGACCTTCACTTTAATTCCGGTTGAAGAAAAAAAATCTTTTAACAGATTCATTTTTTCTTTGGAAGGTGGTTCAAGTTCCGGAAGTTTATTTTCTTTTTTCATTTTGTCGTATTTAGAATTTGCACTTTTGTGATAGGGAAGTAAATTAATTTCCCGAATGTTCTTTAATGACCCGATAAATTTAATCATTTCATCAAGATTTTTCTCTGTATCGTTTATCGATGGGATTATTGGAATTCTTAAAATAATTTTATCTCCCGTATCGGTAAGACGTTTTAAGTTCTCGTGAATAATTTTATTCGATACACCTGTATATTTGATATGAAGGTCATCGTCTATCAGTTTTAAATCGTATAGAAACAGATCTGTTTTATTATAAATCAATTCAAAATTTTTATAATCGGTATAACCGGTTGTATCAATTGCTGTGGTTATGTTATTAGTTTTACAGAGAGTTAAAAGTTCATTAAGAAAATTAATTTGCAGCATCGGTTCTCCGCCGGAAAATGTAGCGCCCCCATTCGATTCCTCGTAGAAAGGAATATCCTTTTTGATTTCTGCAAGCACCTGATCACTTGTAACTTCCGAGCCGATACGGTGTTTATTTTCATAATCATGCGATAAATGCCAGCGGAAAGTACAATCTTCAAACTCTTCCGGAAGTTTACGCTGGCTTTCTGGATTATGACACCACCAGCACTTTAATGGACAACCCTTGAAAAATACAGTCGTGCGGATTCCCGGTCCGTCGTTAATAGAATATTTTTTTATATCGAATATGAAACCTTTCATGCTCATCGTATAATTTTTTCAAATAATTCCTGCTCAAAATATAGAATTTGTGCCGTAAATTAAATCAGGTAATAGCTTTTTATATTCTTTTTTGAAACGGGAAAGGATTATTTTGATTGAGTAAAAATTTAGAAGTATGACAAACAATAAGAAATCGATACTATTTGCTTTTGGGGCAATTCTTTTCTGGTCTACAGTTGCCACGGCTTTCAAACTTACATTGAAAGGGATGAGCAATTCCCAGATGCTCTTTTATTCGTCATTAACAAGTGTAATTTTGCTCTTCGTAATTGCATACATCAATTCACCTAAAGAGTTGAAGCAGTTTTTTACAAAGCATCATCTTAAAAACAATATTGCCCTTGGTTTGATTAATCCGTTTATCTACTATCTAATTCTGTTTGAAGCTTATTCGGTTTTACCGGCTCAGGAAGCTCAGCCGATTAATTTAACATGGCCTCTGATCATTTCAATTTTCTCGGCACTTTTTCTGAAACAGAAATTAACGCTCCGGACAATACTTGGTTTGATAATTTCGTTCTCAGGTGTTGTCGTAATTGCAACGCGTGGAAACTTACTGTCGCTGCATTTTCATAATTTATATGGTGTAGCACTGGCGTTAACCAGTGCATTCATCTGGGCAGGATTCTGGATTTTGAATCTGATTGATAAGAGG
>CAZEBL010000355.1:0-2383 GCA_964510325.1 uncultured Melioribacter sp.
AGATATTCCTTTCAAATGGATTGTTATTGGAATTCTTGCTACTGCCGTATTAACTTTTATTATTTATGAATTTTTTGCACAGGATCTTTTTGCTGCTTTTGTAGCAACAATAGTTATGATTATTGCTGGATTTTTCTTTGCAGCTGTATCCGGTTATTTAGTTGGAATAATCGGTTCATCTAATAATCCAATTTCCGGTTTAACTTTATCAACATTAGTAGTAGCTGCATTATTAATGGTTGTGCTTGGAATGACAGGAACTCAAGGAGTTGCAGCAGTATTAGGTGTTGCTGCAGTTGTGTGTGTTTCTGCTGCAGTTGCCGGAGAAATGTTACAGGATCTTAAAGCCGGACATATTCTTGGTGGTACTCCATGGAAAATGCAGGTTGGTGATCTTATTGGAATTGCGATTTCTGCAGCAGTAATGTTTATTCCACTTATTATTCTTCATGAAGGTGATATTAAAATGGGTGGAACAGGATTCGGTGGCGAAAAACTTCCAGCTCCTCAAGCAAGTTTGATGGCAATTCTATCTAAAGGAATTGTTGCCGGTGAAATGGAATGGATTTTAATTTTTACCGGAATGTTAATGGGCGTTGGATTTATAATGATGAATGTTAAAAGTCCCATGCTTGTGTCAGTTGGTATGTATTTACCACTCGGTACCACATTTGCAATTTTTGTCGGCGGTTTAATTAAAGGTGCAGTTGAAATGGTAAATGCTAAGAAGAACTTTAACGATGCACAAAAATCGAGAGTAGAAAATACAGGAATACTATTAGCCGCTGGATTGATTGCCGGGGAAGCACTAATCGGGTTACTCTTCGCCGGATTTGCATTCTTCGAGATTTCACTATTCCATATATTCGAAACACCAAGCTTTTTTATAAGTCTAATCGTATTCGCACTTATTGCATGGTATCTTATTAAAGTACCTATTAACAATGCTGGAAAACCGGAAGATCCGGCTCCACCTCAAGTTTCAATGTAGTTATTTAATCATTTTTATTTCCCCGGTACAAATTCATTATTGTATCGGGGATAATTTTTTGTGGGAGATTAAATGCAATTAAGTTTTAGAGAACGTAGAAAAATTCTTAAGAATGCTAATTACCTAGATTTACATCCGTTAAAATTACACAGCGAAGAAATTAATGATAACATAGTAACAGTGCTTATTCCAAAATTCAAAAACAAATTTATTGTAAACCATATCGTACCAAAATTAAAATCGCCATATATAAAACTTAAGCTGGATGAAATCGGTTCGGCAACATGGTTATTACTTGATGGAACGAAAGATGTGAGAACAATTGCAAAACTATTATTGGATAAGTTCGGAGAAAAAATTGAACCGGTTAATCAGCGCTTAACAAAATTTTTAACTAATCTTTATGAACAGAGACTAATAACTTTCAAAGAAATAAATAAGGAGGTTTAAGATGGGTAATATTTTAGGGGGATTAAAACCTGAATTGTTATGGAATCACTTCGAAGAAATTTGCAGCATACCGCATCCATCGCGTAAAGAACAAAAGCTTGCACATTATGTAATTGGTTTTGCAAAGAATAATAATCTGGAATATGAAACAGATGAATTTGGAAATATTGTAATTCGTAAACCGGCTACACCCGGATTCGAGAATAAAATTCCTGTTGTTCTTCAAGGTCATCTTGATATGGTTGCGGAAAAAAATAATGATGTCGTACACGATTTTGACAAAGATCCAATTCAACCGTATGTTGATGGCGATTGGGTTAAAGCGCGGGGAACTACACTTGGCAGCGATAACGGAATAGGTGTTGCTGCTGCTCTTGCTGTTTTAGGATCGAAAGAATTACAGCATGGTCCAATTGAAGCTTTATTTACTCTTGATGAAGAAACCGGTCTGAATGGTGCGCAAGCACTTAAACCGGGATTTCTAAAATCCAAAATTCTTATTAACCTCGATTCTGAAGAAGATGGTGCTTTTTATATCGGTTGTTCAGGTGGTCAAAATACTTTTGTAAAATTTTCTTTCAAACCATCCGAAATTCCTGCTAACACAATTGCATTCGAATTAAAAGTAAAAGGTCTTAAAGGCGGTCATTCAGGTCTGGATATAAACACTGGAAGAGGAAATGCAATAAAATTAATGGCCCGGCTATTACATGAACTCAATTATAAATTTGGATTAAGATTAGTAAGTATTAACGGCGGTAGCAAACATAATGCAATTCCTCGCGAAACTTTTTCTGTGATAAGAGTAGCAAAGAAAAGTGCGCATGACGTTCTAACTTATATTGAAAATTATAATTCAATTGTAAAAGCTGAACTTGCAAGTGTTGAACCAAACTTAGAAGTAGTTGCTTCTGAAGTAAAATCCAAAGCTAAGGTGATGGA
>CAZEBL010000356.1:0-2372 GCA_964510325.1 uncultured Melioribacter sp.
GTATCAAGAATTTTTTTGGGTAGCCGGTATTCAGGAATTCCATATCTAAGCATTCCACCAAGTTTAGGAAGTTTTTCAAAAATAGTAACCGAGTAACCTTCAATAGTTAAATAATATGCACAGGATAATCCTGAAGGACCGCCTCCTATTACAGCTACTTTCTTATTTTTTCTCTCCTTTAAAACAGGTTTCCATTTATGAACTGCATCTTCATCTGCAATAAATCTCTTAAGAGCATTTACAGCAACAGGTTCATCTATAATATTTCGTCTGCATGCTGCTTCACAATCGCGGACACAAACACGGCCTACAGAGAGTGGAAGAGGATTGTTCTCTTTTACAAGTTTAAGTGCTTCTTCATATTTACCCATTGATATAAGTGCAATATAAGTTTGGGCATCTACTCCGGCGGGACAATTGTTTTTACAAGGACCAATACAATCTGCATAATGGTTGGACATTAATAATTCCAATGCCATTTTTCTAGATTCTATTACGGTATTACTGTGAGTCAATATTTTCATACCATTTTGAATCAATGTTGAGCAAGAAGGGACAAGCTTATTCATTCCTTCGATTTCGACAACACAAAGGAAGCACGATGTAAAATGTTCGAGTCGTTTATCATGGCAAAGTGTTGGTATTTCATCAATTTTATTTTCGTTAACGACTTCAAGAATAGTTTTACCGGGTGAAGTAATAATTTCTTTGCCGTTTATAGTTATGTTTATTTGTTCCATGGCTGAGTCCCCAAAAATTATACTTTGATTATTGCATCAAGCTTACATGCATCGTAGCATTTTCCGCACTTTATGCACAAACTTTCATTTAACACCGGTATTTCTTTTTTATTTCCTGTAATTGAACCGGTAGGACATGCCTTTATACATACACCGCAACCTTTACAATATTCCAAGACAATGTGATAAGTTATAAGAGACGGACAATTATGAGCAGGACATTTTTTATCGAAAATATGTGCTTCATACTCTTCCCTAAAATATTTCAAAGTTGTAAGAACAGGATTGGGAGCTGTCTGTCCAAGTCCGCAAAGACTAGCCATCTTAATTTTTTGAGCAAGATCTTCAAGCAGAACCAGATCTCGTTCTTTTCCATGACCATCTGTAATTCTCTCAAGAATTTCGAGCATACGCTTTGTACCGATACGGCAGAATGTGCATTTACCACACGATTCAAGCTGAGTAAAATTCAGGAAATATTTTGCAAGATCAACCATACATGTTGTATCATCAAGTATTATAAGTCCTCCGGAGCCCATAATAGCACCGGTCTTAGTAATTTCATCATAATCAATTTTAAGATCGCCCATACTCGCCGGAATACATCCACCTGAAGGACCGCCCATTTGAACTGCTTTAAACTTTCTGTCATCTTTTATTCCTCCTCCAACATCAAAGATAATTTCATTAATTGTCATGCCCATCGGAACTTCAACAAGACCTGTTCTTTTAACTTTTCCGGCAAGTGCAAATACTTTTGTTCCTTTACTTTTTTCAGTTCCCATCGCAGCGAATTCTTGCCATCCATTTAGTATTATCCACGGAACATTTGCGTAAGTTTCTACATTGTTAATGTTGGTAGGTTTACCCCACAATCCTTTTTGAGCCGGAAATGGGGGACGTAATTTTGGAACTCCACGTTTCCCTTCGATTGACGACATAAGTGCAGTTTCTTCTCCGCATACAAATGCACCGGCACCCTCTTTTATTTTGATATCAAAATTGAAATGTGAACCTAAAATCTTCTCGCCAAGTAATCCTCTGTTACGGCATTGATTAAGAGCATTCCTTAAGCGCTTAATTGCAAGCGGATATTCTGCCCGGCAATAAATAAATCCTTCATCGGCACCAATTGCAAATGCGGCAATCATCATTCCTTCAAGTACTGAGTGAGGATCACCTTCAAGAACACTACGATCCATAAATGCACCCGGGTCACCTTCATCAGCGTTACAGATAACATATTTTTTATCCGATTGTGTCGCTTTGGCAAATTTCCATTTTAATCCTGTTGAAAATCCGCCACCCCCTCTTCCCCGCAATCCTGATTTAATTATAATATCAATTACTTCATCCTGATTGTAATTCGAAATAACTTTTTGTATCGCCTTGTAACCATCATTGGCAATATATTCATCAATTGAAGATGGATTTATTACTCCGCAGTTTCTAAGCACAATCCTTTTCTGATTCTTAAAGAAGGATTCTTCTTTAGAGAATTCATTGCTTTTTATAATCCAGTCTTTAACCGGATTACCATTGATTAAATGATCGTTAATAATTCTACCTACTTTATCAACAGTAACTTTAGAGTAGAGAACATCATTCATCTCATCTTCAATTTCAACGAGA
>CAZEBL010000357.1:0-2359 GCA_964510325.1 uncultured Melioribacter sp.
AATTTTCAAAATGTCTGAATTAATAAAAACAGAAGCAATTGTTTTAAGAAAACTGGATTATGGAGATTCTAGTAGAATCATCCATCTCTTTACGGATGAATTCGGGAAACTGACTGCCATTGTAAAAGGTGCCCGTGCATCAAAATCTAAATTTGGTTTAACGTTAGATACGATCAATCATGTTCAGGTTATTTTCTATAAGAAGGATACCAGGGATATTCAACTGATTAAAGAAGCGGATTTAATTAATCATTTTAGCGTTGTAAAGGAAAATTTAGAACGGATACAATTTGCCTCCGCTATCCTTGAATTGATCTCAAATTTAACAGTTGAACACGAAGTTCATAAAAAATTGTTTACAGGTACAATTAAAGCACTTGAGTTGATGAATAATTCCGAGAAAGATCCGAGATTAATTTTTACCAAATATTTTCTCTTCTTTATTCGAGAGATTGGGTATGCAATATCTTACGATACATGTTCTGTATGCGGGCGGATTATTCAAGCAGATGAATACGTTGCATTTAATTACGATTCCGGGATAGTTTGTAAAGATTGTAAGTCGGACAGATTAGTCCATGTTGAACTTAGCAAGGAACTTTTTAAATTATTTATTTGTCTAAACCACAAAAAAAATGATATAAAGTACGATCAAAAAAGTCTTGATAAAATTATACAGCTAATAGAAAAATTTCTAAAATATAATTTACAGGAATTTAAGGGTCTAAAGTCGTTAGAGCTAATCTAAAAATTAGGAGGTAAAAATAAATGAGACGTAAAAACATATTCGGTACAGCAGCCTTGGTATTTATTGGAATTGTATTTGGTGCAATTCTGGTATCCGGTTTTGGTTTAGTCCGTCCAAGTTATGCAGATATTCAAATAGGAGCATCTAAACCACCATTCGAACAACTTGATCCGCAAGCAGAAGCATTTAACAATGCATTTGTTCAGGTTGCAGAAAAAGTTACTCCATCAATTGTTCAAATTACCGTTGTTACAAAAGCCAAGAATACTTTGCCGGATGGATTCCATTTCTTCTTTCCGTTTAGAGATGATGTACCGCGCGAACAGCAAGGTGGCGGAAGCGGTATTATTATAAGTGACGATGGCTATATACTTACCAACAATCACGTTGTAGAAAATGCTTCACAGGTACGTGTTTCGCTTCACAATAAAGAACAATACGATGCAACGGTTGTTGGGACAGATCCATTAACGGATTTAGCTGTTATAAAAATTGAAAAAAATAATTTACCGGAAGCTTATTTAGGCGATTCGGATAAAATGAAAGTGGGTCAATGGGTTATGGCAATTGGTAATCCTCTTTCATTGACATCGACAGTTACTGCCGGAATTATTAGTGCAACTGGTAGAAATATAAATATCATTCGCGATGAGAATGGTTATGGAATTGAAAATTTTATACAGACCGATGCAGCAATTAATCCCGGTAATAGCGGCGGTGCATTAGTTGACTTAAATGGTGCAGTTATCGGTGTAAATAGTGCAATAGCAACCGATGGAATGACACAAAGATATATTGGCTATGGATTTGCGATTCCAATCAACCTAGCAAAATCTGTTGCAAATGATTTGATTGCAAATGGAAAAGTTAGCCGTGGTTATATTGGTGTAAGCATTGCAGAAGTAGATGCCTCTACTGCAAAAGCACTTGGTTTGAAAGAACCTAAAGGTGTATTAATTCAGGATGTAGTTAAAGGAGGCGCTGCTGAAAAAGAAGATGTTAAACAGGGCGATGTTATTCTTAAAGTTGATGATCGCGAAGTTAATCAGCCGAATCAGTTACAGTCCTATGTTGCATCTAAAAGAGCTGGTTCACAGGTAAGGTTAACACTCTACCGCGACGGTAAAGAAATTGAGAGATATGTTACTCTAAAATCCCGTGAAGAAGACGAAAAGAAAACTGTAACAGCTTCCAATAGAAATAGAAATGAAAATAAGAAAGATGTTAAAGAACTTACTTTTGATGAACTTGGATTATCGGTTAGAAATATGACTGATGCTGAATTGAAAGAATTTAAGGTTGATAATGGTGTGTTGATCACTAATGTTAAAAATTTCAGTAAAGCATACAATCAAAGAATTGCAAGCGGAATGGTTATTACATCTGCTGATAAAAAAGATATTAATAATGTATCCGAACTTCAATCGATAATTGAGAGCAGGAAAGGTCAGGCTGTCCTTCTAAGGATTATACTGGACAATCAAGGAACATCAAGGTTGGATGGTGTAGAAATTCCAAAATAAAAAGAAATAAACATATTATTATAAAAAGCGTCCACTATTCGGGCGCTTTTTTTTATAATTGCAGGAAAATAAAAACGTAATACTTTAT
>CAZEBL010000358.1:0-2346 GCA_964510325.1 uncultured Melioribacter sp.
AGAACTCAGAGTTCTTTATTAAAATCTTAACGGGTCTTAATTCTGCTAACCGGTTTTTGATTAATTCTTCACAATCATTTAATAAACAAATTGTTTCGTTGTATTTAAACTACATTCAAATTCTGAATTCATAATTCTGCATTTAACTCAGTGTTCGCACAATTCAGTAAGAACTCCATTTGTGGATTTCGGATGAAGAAAAGCAATGTTCAATCCCTCAGCACCTTTACGAGGTTCTTTATCAATTAATTGAATTCCTTTTTCTTCCACACTTTTTAATGCTTCTTTTAAATTTGACGTTGCAAAAGCAATATGATGAATCCCTTCACCTTTTTTCTCTATAAATTTTCCAATAGGGCCATCGGGTTCGGTAGATTCCAGCAACTCAATTTTGGTTTGACCAATCATGAAAAATGCTGTCTTTACTTTTTGATCTTTTACTTCCTCAATTGCATAGCATTTTAATCCCAATACATTTTCATAATATTTAATAGATTCGTTCAAATTTTTTACTGCTATGCCGATATGTTCTATATGAGTTAAATTCATTTTTCTATTTCCCGTTTATATTAGATAACAACCTGTTCTTTATATTCACCATAAACAGAACGCATTGTATTACAGATTTCACCAATACTTGCATAAACTTTAACAGCATCTAAAATAAAAGGCATCAGGTTATCAGTTCCTTCTGCGGCATTTTTAAGTGCTGCTAATTTCTGTTTAACTTCGTCTTGATTCCTCTCGGCTCTTATTTTGTTTAAAAATTCAATTTGGTCCTTCTGTATTTTCTCGTCGATTTTTAAAAGCTTACCCTTATGTTCTTTCTTTTCTACAAACTTATTAATCCCCACTACAATTCTTTCATTACGTTCAAGTTCCTGGTTAAATTTATAAGCGGACTTTTGAATTTCCGTTTGAATATAACCACCTTCAATGGCACTAACCACACCACCAAGGGAATCGATCTTATTAATATATTCTTCGGCTTCTTTTTCTATCTGGTCTGTTAATGCCTCGATATAATATGATCCAGCTAAAGGGTCGATGGTATTTGTTACACCACTTTCGTAAGCAACAATCTGTTGAGTTCTTAATGCAATCTTAACGGATTCTTCAGTTGGAAGAGCTAATGCTTCATCTCTTGAATTTGTATGAAGACTTTGCGTTCCACCTAAAACAGCAGCCAGTGTTTGAATGGTTACACGCACGATATTATTGTCAACCTGTTGAGCTGTTAAAGTTGAGCCGGCTGTTTGTGTATGGAAACGTAACATCTGCGATTTATCTTTTTTAGCACCAAAACGATCTTTCATAATTTTTGCCCATAATCTTCTTGCTGCTCTATATTTAGCTATCTCTTCGAGTAAATCGTTATGAGCATTAAAAAAGAAAGAAAGTTGTCCGGCAAAGTCATCAACGTCCAGTCCGGCTTTAATTGCGGCATCAACGTATGCTATTCCATCCGCCAGAGTAAAACCGACTTCCTGAGCAGCTGTAGAACCAGCTTCGCGAATGTGATATCCGGAAATTGAAATTGTATTCCACTTTGGTACTTCCTTAGAGCAATATTCAAAGATGTTTGTAATTAATCTCATAGAAGGTTTGGGCGGATAAATGTAAGTTCCACGCGCTACATATTCTTTGAGGATATCGTTTTGAATGGTTCCGCTAATTTTATCTTTTGTAACACCCTGTTTCTCTGCTACAGCAATATACATTGCAAGTAAAACAGAAGCCGGTGCATTAATTGTCATGGATGTAGAAACTTTATCTAAAGGAATTTGATCGAAAAGAATTTCCATATCGGCAAGCGTATCAATTGCGACACCTACTTTACCAACCTCACCTAAAGCCATCGGGTCGTCGCTATCGTAACCAATTTGAGTAGGAAGATCGAAAGCAACCGATAAACCACTTTGACCCTGAGTTAATAAATATCTGTATCGTTCGTTTGATTCCCGTGCTGTTCCAAAACCGGCATATTGGCGCATTGTCCAGAATCTGCCGCGGTACATTGTGGATTGGACTCCGCGCGTAAATGGATATTGACCCGGATAACCCAATTTTTCATTATAATTTTCTAAATCAGATTCTTTGGGATAGTAAAGCGGATCTACTTTGGTAAATGATTGAGTTGTAAATTCTTTTTGCCGTTCAGGAAATTTTGAAATAGTTTTTTTGTAATTAGAATCTTCCCATTTTTTGAAAGCACTTTTTACTTTTTCTTTTAATTCATCAATTGCCATGTTCCATTCCTATTAAGAATTAGTTTTTAATACAATTAATATGCCTATAATGGAATCAGGAAATAACAATTAAAACAGGGATTGTAGTGTGAATTTA
>CAZEBL010000359.1:0-2346 GCA_964510325.1 uncultured Melioribacter sp.
ATTAAGTAAGACCTTTTCAATTGCTGCATCTTCATTAATTAAGATGCAGCAACTCTATTAATCACATCTCTAATTTCACCTGATCGGCTCATATGCACCGATATATGGCTTCGTTTTAATACTAAGGTACTTACTAATATTCTGTGGCAATTTACTTGCATTAAAACTATCCGGGAAAGATTGTAACAATTGATAATTACCAACCTGATAACCCTTGAATAACGGACTTAAATAATTATCATAAAACTTACTGTTTTTTAAAAATGCCGGATACAATTTATTTAACTCTTGCGGAGAGTCTAACATAATTCTACAATTATCATTTTTATATGGGCTCCATAAAATAACGGGATATTCCCGGGCTCCATTTTCTTTAACAAAAAAATTGTAATCAATCTCTTTTAATTGAGAGTTGTTGACCCTATCGCATAATGACGACGGCTGCCAGACATAAAGAAGTAATCTATTAAATTCACTATCGCCATATAAAAGATTATTCACAAACACATGGCCATCGCGTTTATCAACATCTGGTCCTGTACTCGGATGCCATCCGAAATGATCACCGGCAGCGCTTCTTGCATTCCGTGCAATGCAAGCTGTACTATTTATAAAAGTATTATTAAAGATAAGTGCATTTGAACTATTTAATATCCAGATACCATGATCACAGTTCACAAAAACATTTCCTGCACAAATTGTTCCTTTAGAAATTTCGAAGAAAAATCCGTTATCGCTGGGCCATGGCTGCTCAATTGAAAATTCACCCTTGTAATTTCCTACCCCTTCTACCCAGTTATTAGTAAATACTCCATCTACGTTTCCTACATCATACCATATTCCATTTGAGTAAGGAAAATCAATTACCAGATTATCATTACATGTAACACGGTAACACTGGTTAAATATTTTCACTGCAGCTGGATAGTATCCCGTAATTTTTTCAATGTTGTTCCGTGTAAAAATATTTTTCTCCAGCAAAACATCGGAAGAGCTTAAAATATAAATTCCTTCTGTGCTCGTATCGCTCACATTACAATTTCGGAAAGTCATTTTATCGCCTCTAAAATATCCGGCAACCCTGGAACAGAAACTAATAGTACAATTTTCCAACGTAGTTCCAATAACTTCCTTACCGTGGTTTTTCTCATCCGAAATTCCTTCGGGATCCGTGCCTTCAATTTCAATTGCACGGTATGCATACTGAGTAAAAGTTACACCTCTTATAGCCGGACCTTTTTTGTCGGATGTTTTTCCGTGAACATCTTTGGTGGTTCGTAATAAAGCAATGTCGAATGCAGTTATTTCAACAAGACGATCTTTGGGATTAACTCCGATATATACTGTGCCCGAAGAATAATCGATATAATAAGAATTCTGGTCAACCTCGCCTTCCCATCCGGCAGACTGAAGAAATTTACCATCAACAAAAACCATATCATTATTGAATCGGTGAAGCGGGGTTATCTTACCCTCTCTATTACGCTGCCACCAATCAGCCGGCTCCGAGGGAAATAAATGATTCCACTTTGTAATCCACAATCCGTTACCAAGATCCTCCCATTTGTCTGCAACGTAAGTTCCTTTTAAAACCGGATGTTCATCTGCATATGGTTGAATTGTAATTCCCTGATTAAAAACATGATTACCGGTTCTGTAAATACCTCCGCGCAGTACTATTGCATCACCTGTTCTAACTTTTGAAATTGCTTCGTCGAGTGTTGTAGGTGAACTAATTGACTCGCCGGAATTATTTTTTAATCCATCAGGGGCTACAAAATAAATTTTACCGGCTACTTTTGGTAACTCATACTTTTGATGAACCGGTCCATACGGTCCACCGGATGGCTGAGAATTTAATAGCATTGGAACAAACAAGAATAACATACAATAAACAAATGGCGGAAAGAATAAACGGGAAAAGCTTCCTTCCCTCGATATGTAAAAAGAACAAATCAGATTTGTAAAATTTTTTAATTTCATTTTATCACCCGATTTTTTTATGAAACTATTAAATGATCATTAAAAGAAAAAGAGCTTTGTGCAAAAAAAATCTTTTATAGAATTAGAATAGTTTTTTTAATTTCTAATACATATCAATCGGTACTTTGAAATGATTGATTCAAAAGTTTAATTGGATGAATCACTTCTAACCCCGTGCCCTGGTTAATTTGAATTTGACAGGTTCCACAACCGGATGACACTAAATCCGGATTTGCGCGCCTGATTTTGTATGCTGGTTAGGAAATTAAAGTCAGAATCAAGGTCTCGCTTGTGGGGATCCAAACGTCTTAGACGAAACTCACACCCTAGAGCATCCAAATATAAAATCTCGGCTGCGGCTAA
>CAZEBL010000360.1:0-2345 GCA_964510325.1 uncultured Melioribacter sp.
TCTGAACCAAAACTAGAAAATCCATTAGCAGCTGTTCAAATGGGATTGATTTATGTAAACCCTGAAGGACCTGATGGAAATCCCGATCCTGTTGCCTCTGGTAAAGATGTACGTGAAACATTTGCACGAATGGCAATGAACGACGAAGAAACCGTTGCACTTGTTGCTGGTGGACATACATTCGGTAAAGCTCATGGAGCTGGTGATCCAAAATTAGTTGGACCCGAACCCGAGGCTGCACCAATTGAAGAACAAGGTTTGGGTTGGATTAATAAATTCGGAACCGGCAAAGGTGTTCATACTACAACAAGCGGTATCGAAGGCGCATGGAAACCGAATCCAACCAAATGGGATATGGGTTACTTCGATATGTTATTCGGATATGAATGGGAATTAGTTAAAAGTCCAGCTGGTGCATGGCAATGGTTAGCTAAAGATGTAAAAGAAGAACATATGATTCCCGACGCACACGATCCATCCAAAAAGCACAGACCGATGATGACCACAGCAGATTTATCATTACGCTTCGATCCGATTTACGAACCAATCTCCCGAAGATTCCATAAAGATCCTGAGGCATTCGCAGATGCATTTGCAAGAGCATGGTTTAAACTTACTCACCGCGATATGGGACCAAAATCACGTTACTTGGGACCAGAAGTCCCGGCAGAAGATTTAATCTGGCAAGATCCAGTTCCGGCTGTTGACCACAAACTAATTGATTCAAAAGACATTGCTGATCTTAAATCAAAGATATTATCATCAGGGTTAACAATTGCCGAGCTGGTTACAACAGCATGGGCTTCGGCTTCAACATTCAGAGGTTCAGATAAACGAGGCGGTGCCAACGGTGCAAGGATTCGACTTGAACCACAAAAAAATTGGGAAGCTAATCAACCGGAACAATTAGCAAAGGTTCTTGGAGTTCTTGAAAACATCCAGAAGAATTTCAATAGTTCACAGAAAAGTGGAAAGAAAGTCTCTATGGCAGATTTAATTGTTCTTGGCGGATGTGCTGCCGTTGAAGCAGCGGCTAAAGCTGCCGGTTATAATATTGATGTCCCTTTTACCCCGGGAAGAACAGACGCATCGCAAGAGATGACTGATATTGAATCATTCGCTGTGCTCGAACCGCTTGCAGACGGTTTCCGTAATTATCAAAAAACGAAATACTCAATATCATCAGAAGAATTATTGATCGATAAAGCACAACTACTAACTTTAAGTGCGCCGCAGATGACCGTTCTTGTTGGTGGATTACGCGTCCTCGGTGCTAATGTCGGTCAATCCAAACACGGTGTGTTTACAAAGCAAGTCGGTAAGTTAACCAATGATTTTTTTGTCAATCTTCTTGATATGAGCACTGTATGGAAACCGACTTCTGATGCTGGTGATACTTTTGAAGGTAGAGATCGCAAGACAGGTGAGTTAAAATGGACTGGAACCCGAGTTGATCTGATTTTCGGTTCCAATTCACAGTTACGTGCCCTTGCAGAAGTATATGCACAGGATGATAACAAAGAAAAATTTGTTAAGGATTTTGTTGCAGCGTGGAATAAGGTTATGAACCTGGATAGGTTTGATATTGTATGAATAAAATAGAATTTATTTTACTATGATTTAGCATAAAAAAATCCCGATTGATGATCGGGATTTTTTATTGATTAAATACGTCATGATTATTTAATTAAAATCATTTTTCTCGTTTCAATAAAGCTTCCACTTTTCAATTGATAGAAGTACACACCACTTGTATATCCATCACTATTCAACTTAAACTCTACATTATAGTATCCGGGTTCTTTATATTCATCAACTAAAGTTGCGACTACTCTTCCTAACACATCATACACTTTTAATATTACGTGACTAAAATCTGAAATCTGATATCTGATAACTGTCGTAGGGTTAAAGGGATTAGGATAATTCTGAAATAGTTGATATTTGTCCGAAATTGTTGATGCTATTGGTTCAATATCGGTTGATACATTAGTTATTTTATATTCTGGAGAAATTGAAACAACATCATTCCCTTTCATACCGAGAATCTTATAGCTGTATTGTCCTGATTTCAGTACTTTTATTGAAAGTGAATCCCCTTGCAATGTAAATTCAACATCGGAAGAAAGTGAAATGACTTTTAAGGAAGTAATGTTTACTAAATTCTTAGCAAAAAGGTTAAGCGCAAATTTTTTTTCTTTACCGACTTCAAAATTATAGTTCGACAAATTTGTTTGCATCCATTCTACATAAGAGTACTTTTCGGGTAAATTATTATTCAACCAGGCAGTTCTCTGACTAATCCAATTCTTTAAATAATTAATTTCCTGTTCATAACTTGTAAA
>CAZEBL010000361.1:0-2334 GCA_964510325.1 uncultured Melioribacter sp.
TTGATGTAATCTTTTAAGGAATCCTTTGCTTTGAATTTGCGTGAAGTAATTTGAATGTTCATAACGACTCCTTTATGATTTTGGGTGTGCTTTTTTATATGATTTTTTTAACCGCTCAATACTTACATGAGTATAAATTTGAGTAGTAGATAAATTTTCGTGCCCAAGAATTTCTTTAACTGCCATTATATCAGCTTCATTATCCAACATGTGTGTAGCAGCACTGTGCCTTAAAACGTGCGGACTTTTTTTGTCCATATCGGTTACTTTACCAAGGAATTTATTTACTATACTATAAATTGTAAACCGATCGATTCTTTGTGAATTCGTTTTAAGAAATAATGGCGAAGTATTTAATTGATTATTAAGTGTATTATAATATTCTCTTAATATTACTGATGATTTTTCACCAAGAGGAACAATTCTGGTTTTAGATCCCTTG
The DNA here is from genome assembly GCA_964510325.1 of uncultured Melioribacter sp. Taxonomy (GTDB): domain Bacteria; phylum Bacteroidota; class Ignavibacteria; order Ignavibacteriales; family Melioribacteraceae; genus DSXH01. Next base: position 443 of record CAZEBL010000361.1, read on the forward strand.
CCGACAACCCGGACAGTCATTTTTTTAAAGTCGATATCCCCAATATTTAGATTACAAAGTTCTGAAACGCGCAATGCACATCCATACAATAGTTCAAAAATAGCTTTATCTCTTAATTTGTCCACATTTTTAATATCTTCATCTATCAATCTATAAATTTCTAAAAAAGAATCAAGATTTATTACACCGGGTAGCTTTCTTCTAACCTTGGGATTTGGGATTTTTCTTAATGGGGTTTTGTCAATTATTTCATTTCTGAGAGCAAAATTAAACAAATGTCTTAGTGCAGATAATTTTCTTGAAACAGAATTTTTAGATAATTTTTTTTCATTTAGAAATATTGTAAACCGCCTGATATGCTTATCTGTAATTGTTCCAATTAATTCAAGATTATTATTAAAACAAAACTCTGCAAATTCTTTTAAATCTCTTGAATATGCCTCAATTGTATTTTCTGAAGCTCTGTTTACACCTGATAACTCCGCAAGCATTAAACTAATCACGTTTTCCAAAGATTGAGTTTTATTTGTCACTTTATTCTAAAGCAATTATTAATACTCTTCTTCATCAGTTACAGGTTCTTCATCAGGTTTTGTAAGTTTCCATGCCGCATAGTCACAATCGGGATAACGATCGCATCCAAAAAATATTTTCCCCTTTTTTGTTCTTCTTGGAACAATATCCCCTTCCGAACATTTAGGACATTTAATTCCTGTAGCAATTGTTTTTGTAAAATCGCAATCAGGATATTTTTCGCAACCAATAAATCTTCCAAGCTTACCTTCTCTGAATACGGTACGGGAATTACATTTTGGACAGATATCGCCGGTATATTCCGGTTCATTAGTTCCGTTACTAATGTCCTTTAATGATTTTATATTACTACAAGCCGGATAATTTGTACATGCAAGAAATTTACCATAGCGGCCAATCTTAATATCCATATCCGAACCGCACTTATCACATTTTATTTTTTCTAGATTAGCTTCAACGTGACTGAGTGATTGGGCAAAAGGGATATAAAAATCATTAAGCACCTGAAGATATTCAATTTCTCCATCAGCAATAAGATCAAGTTCCCCTTCCATCTTTGCAGTAAAATTAACATTAAAAATATCCGGGAAATTTTTAACTAAAATTGCACTAACTTTTTTACCAAGATTTGTTGGAATTAATTTACGTTCAATTTGTTCAACATACTTACGATCAATTATAGTACCTACTATCATAGCATAAGTGCTTGGTCTACCAATTCCGTTCGATTCCAATTCTTTAATTAAAGAACTTTCGGTATATCGCGGAGGCGGTTTTGTAAAATGTTGATTATGAATAATTTCTTCGAGCATTAATTTCTGATCTACTTCTAACCCAGCCGGTATTTTAAGTCCATTGCCATTTTCATCAGTAGTTTCCTCGGCGTCTTCATCATAGATTCTCATGAATCCATCAAATATTACTGCAGTTCCGCTCGCACGGAAAAGATATTTATCGGCTTTGATACTAACAGTTGTGGTTTCAAGTTTAGCCGGCTCCATTTGAGATGCAATAAATCTTTTCCAGATTAAATCGTATAGCTTGAATTGCGCTTCATCTAAAAATGGTTTAACAAATTCCGGGGTGTACTTTAATGATGTAGGACGGATTGCTTCGTGAGCATCCTGCACATTTTTTTTATTTTTCTGATCGAATGAACGAGGTTTATCAGGTAAATAATCTGTTCCAAAAGTTTCGTTGATAAAGTTACGTGCGTCATTTACAATTTCATCACTAATTCTTGTGGAATCAGTTCTCATATATGTAATTAATCCTGTAACACCTTCATCGCCTAAATCAATTCCTTCATAAAGATTTTGAGCAATCATCATTGTTCTTCTTGCTCTATATCTTAATTT
>CAZEBL010000362.1:0-2323 GCA_964510325.1 uncultured Melioribacter sp.
GATGAGCGAGATCGGGTGTAAATGGTCCGTTAATATGCGGTTCAAGTTCATTCAGATTAATTTCAATTAACTGATCGAAGTAAAGTTCTGGATGTGCATAAACTTCGTCGTCAGCTTTTAGAACGTCTGCTAATTTTTCTGCAAGTTCGGCAACATCAGCACGGTCTGTTTTTCTTAAGTAGCGGGACATGCTTTCATCGAATGCAAATACTGATGTAGTTGCTCCAATCTCAGCACCCATATTGCAGATTGTACCTTTACCTGTACAAGAAATTGACTTTGCCCCTTCACCAAAATATTCTACAATCGCACCAGTTCCGCCTTTAACTGTTAATAATCCGGCAACTTTAAGAATAACATCTTTTGGCGAAGTCCATCCGGAGAGTCTTCCGTTCAGTTTTACACCAATCAGTTTAGGCCATTTTAATTCCCACGGCATTCCAGCCATTACATCAACTACGTCAGCACCACCGACACCAATTGCAATCATTCCTAATCCGCCGGCATTTGGAGTGTGCGAATCAGAGCCAATCATCATTCCGCCGGGGAATGCGTAATTCTCTAAAATCACCTGATGGATAATACCTGCACCGGGTCGCCAGAATCCCACACCGTATTTTTTACAGATACTTTCAAGAAACTCGTACACCTCTTTGTTCTCTTCAATTGCTCTTTGTAAATCTTCTTCCGATCCGCTCTGGGCAACAATAAGATGGTCTGCATGTGCTGTTGCCGGAACAGCAGAGGTTTTTCTTCCGGCATGCATAAATTGTAACAATGCCATTTGAGCTGTTGCGTCCTGCATAGCAACACGGTCTAATTTAAAATCGGCAAAATCTTTTCCTCTTTGTAATGGAGCTTTAGCTGATTCCCAAAGATGTGCATATAAAACTTTTTCTGCGTAAGTAAGAGGTCGGCCCACAACTTTACGCGCATTTTCAACCTTTTTTTTGATTTGTGAATAAACTCCCTTTATCATATCGAAATTTGCTGTCATTGTATTACACCTAATTTTATTAATAACCGTTGCTAAAATAAAAAAATAAATTAGATTTTTTAAGGAAGAGATTAGATGATTATTTTGATTTTATGATATTAACCAAAGTGAAGATTAATGACTCTAATTTATCATCTCTATCGAAGCAAAAGTCCTGTTTATTCCTTTTTGATATTTAACCGCAGGATAACCGATTATTACAAATAGTCCTTCCTTACTTTTGAATTTAATACCGTGAGATTCCCTGAATTTCTTTGCTCTTCTACCGCTTTGAATAAATGGGTGAATCCCGCCGATCATACATGTTCCAAGTCCAAGGGATTCTGCGGCAATCATTGCATAAGTAGCAGCAATAACAGGATCAGCCGGATCTGAATAAGGCGATCCGTAAAAATAAATTGCCAGTGGGGCATCATATAAAATGTGATTATTTCCTTTATCCATTTCATCAATGTAAGCATGGAAAAGGGGATCTATAAAGTTTTTAAAGAGTTCATCATTCTCCTTGCCCCAGAAAGGACGCATTAATGCTAAGAAGAATTTGTTTGTCATGAATCGTAAACTTTTAAGATATTCTGAAAAGTCCTTTGCAAACGCTCTCGTCTTTTCTTTTCCGTTGATAACAAGAATGTTCACATCAGAAGGTGGAAGACCCATTGGACATGTTTTTGCTGCGGCTAATATTTTCTCGATTAATTCTGGCTCAATATTCTTATCCTTAAATTCTCTTATACTTCTACGTCGTTGAAACAGAGCTAAAATCTGTTCATAGTTTGCAATACTTTCTTTTGCAGGAATTTCAAATAAGTCGTTGGATGTAAGAGTTCTTCCATTAATTGTTATTGCACCATATGGACAAATAGCCATGCAATGACCGCAAGCTAAACAACCAAAGAGAGGTTTTGTGGTTTTGATTACTTTTTTGTTTTCGATAGCAAGACTGAAATCTTTACATACGGTTACACAAAGCCCGCATCCATTACATAATTCTTCGTCAATTATAATTTCTGCGGCTTCTTTTGTCCTTGAGGTAGGAATAGCCATTATATCTATTCAATTTGTTATATAGTTATCTCAACATCAGACTTAAGTAACAATCGGATTAAAAAAAATTACTGAAATAATTCTCTTTCAACCTGTTCACATATTATGTGAGCAATAGTTATGTGCCCTTCCTGAATCCTTTGAGTATTATTTGAAGGAATCACAATTGGCAAGTCGACAATAACTTTAAGTTTTCCCCCGGATCCACCAAGAAAGCCGATTACGATCATCTTCTTTTCATGTGCTTTATCAACTGCTTTAATAATATTACCTGAGTTGCCG
>CAZEBL010000363.1:0-2318 GCA_964510325.1 uncultured Melioribacter sp.
ACTCTTTAAACAGGTGTTATCTGAAAAGGCGGCTTTTAATTAATGAAAATGAAAACCCTATTCCTATTACCAGTAAAATTATCTTCAAAATGACAAAAAATAAATTCTCTTTGATCAGCAAATTGTAACTTGCTCTTAACGAATAATCCCCGGTGCTTAAGTAAATAATTTGAACGCAAAACAGAGTAAGATTTAGTAACACAAAAAAAGTTATTGAAATAAGGAGAAAATTTAAAGAATGGCTTATTTTTTCCCCTGTCGATTCGTCAAGATCGGTTAATAAATTTTTACTGCAGCTAATTCTTATTAATGAATAGAATAGCACACTGCTTCCAAGTAATAAAACGGATAGATAAAATGATAGTGGCGTAAATAAATTATTCCACACAGGAACGGTTTCGAGCATATAAACTGAGGACATGTAATAAATTGTCCTGAAGCCAAATAGAATAGTAATCAACGCCGAGAAAAATATTAATAATCTCTTGGTATTATACTTTTTATAGATAATAATAAAAATCCCGCCAAGCAAAATGAATATAAGGAGAGAAAAAATTTCTTTGCTTAGATAGGAAGTTTCCAGATTGTTAAGTGCATTAATTGCCTTTTGCGGACTTCCGAGATGAAAGAATGCTGCAATTACTGCGAAAATGAGAATAGCGGAAATTAGTTTGAGCAAAGAATTGCTCACCGTATCAAAAATTCTCTCTTCCAGTTTAACAAAACTTACATCATGCAGAATCCCTAAATACAAAAAGGCGCCAACCGACATTTGAACCAACAACGTAAATAAAATCAGAGGCCAATCGGACCAGAGCATGTTAAACTTCCTCTTTATTTGCTACATGAAAATTTCCTGACGGCTTAAGGGAATCTTTATGGGGTCTAATCACAACCGCGGGTTTTGTAATGTTTTTATCCGGAAGCGGATAAATTTCTGCAACATCGCCATACTTCTTTTTCAACTCTTTAAGCTCGCCAAATTCCAGCACGCGCATCGGACAGGCGTCAACACATGATGGGTTTTTACCTTCATCAATGTAATCGTAACAGAGTGTGCACTTTGTCATTACACCTTTATCAGAATTATATTGAGGCGAACCGTAAGGGCATGCCCACTCGCAATATCTGCACCCAATACACTTCTTATCATCAATCAGAACAATTCCGTCTTTCCTTTTATAAATTGCTTTTGTCGGACAAACTCTGGCGCAGATTGGATCCTCGCAATGATTGCAAGCCATAGAAATATTATACGCATAAACTTTCTGAATCCATGCGCTTCCTTTTTTAATCCATTCGCCTCCGCTCACTTCGTAAACTCTCCGCCATAAAATTCCATTTCCGGTATCGTGTTTATCATTGCATGCTGCCTGACAAGCTTTGCATCCAGAGCACTTACTCGTATCAATATAAAATGCGAACTGTTTTTTCATAACTAAACCTTTTCCACCTGAACCATAATCGTATGTTGTGCATTACCGAATGCAAGCGGTGTCCACTTTTCAGAAGTAAGAACATTTATACATCCTCTTCTGTCAATTCCATTTTTATCAGGTGTCCACCATGCACCTTGCGGAATATCAATCACTCCCGGTAAAATTCTGTTTGTCACACGGCACTTTATTATAATCGTTCCTCTATCATTGAATACTTTTACTTCGTCACCATCATTAATATTACGTTCTTCTGCATCAATTGGATTTATGAAAACTCTTTGAGGAAAAGCTTCGTCTGTCCATTCATTATTATCATGCGTTGAATGCACGCGTGCCATATAATGATGACCTACAGCTTGAAGCGGATATTTTTTTGCTTCACTGCCAAATGGACTTTCCCACTCATGAATATATTTTGGAATTGGAGGAATTGTACCGGGCTTCTTCATATCATAAAGTGTTTTGGAGAAAATCTCAATCCTACCGGATGGAGTTTTCAAAGGATTTTTTTTAGGATCTTTTCTGAAATCTCTGAAAGCAATTTTCGGTTCAGTTATAGGAACAGAATAAACACCTATGTTACTTCTCTCAAACTCTTTAAGATTAGGCACATTTGGAAATCTTGTCTTACGGTATTCTTCTAATGCCCATTCAATCCAGTCCTTTTCATTCCTACCTTCTGTATATTGTTCTTTAACACCAAGCCGTTCTGCAATTTCTGAACAGATCTGATAATCACTCTTAGTTTCATAAGGAGGATCGACAATCTTTGGCATTAGAATTACTTCATCGCCATATTTCCATCCGTCTTCCAATCCCCATACTTCAAACTGAGTACAGACCGGAAGAACAATATCTGCAAACTTTGCAGTGGGAGTC
>CAZEBL010000364.1:0-2311 GCA_964510325.1 uncultured Melioribacter sp.
ATGCTACATAATTATGATTAAGGTACTTTTTGTTGATAACGGTAATTGTATCAGGCAATACAAAGTTTATATCAAGCGAAAATACTTCCACATTCAGAAATTTTGTAATTCTTGAAACAGCATTATGAACTTCCTTTTTATTTATCTTAATACCTTTTTCAATAGAGACAGATAGATTTGAAATCAATTTATAACCTGTTATTTGTTTAATACGCTGTAATTATTTTTTCTTAATGATTCTAAAGTAATTTCAGTATAGCCAGCATAACGCATAGCAGAAATTTCAAATTCTTTAATCTCATTTTCAGTTAGATCTCTAATTACTTTAGCCGGAACACCAGCAACCAACTTTCCTGATGGAGCAACAAATCCGGGTTTTACAACCGATCCGGCTGCTACCATTGAAAATTTTTCTACAAGCGCACCATCGAGCACAACTGCACCCATTCCAATAAGACAAAGATCCTGCAAAGTGCATCCATGTAAGGTCACACTATGCCCTACTGTTACTTTGTCACCTATTACAAGAGGATATTTACCATTAGTAACATGAAGCATCGAAAGATCCTGAATATTTGTAAACCGACCAATCTTAACAAAATTAACATCACCACGAACAACACAATTATACCAGACCGATGAGTTCTCACCTATTTCAACATCACCAATTATTTTTGCACCGGGGGCAACAAATACTTTTGAATGAAGCTTCGGGAATAATTCACCATATGGGAATAGTTTAATTTCTTGTAAAGGATTATTCATATCAAAATTATGATTCATATAATTATCTTTCGCAAATTTTAATTAAGCATTTTTTCTGCTTCGCTTAATAAGTTTACAGCTTTAAGAAATTGATTATCGGCTCTTAATAAAACTGAATACCATCCTATATCCTTAAACAAATCTCGAGCTATAAATGCTTTTAACCTTACTTTTATTAGTTCTTTATCCTTATTAAAAGAAATCGGGTCAAAATTTATTTTTAACGAACGTGTAAAATTTATAAAGTCCGAAAGCAGAGATTCCGATATATCAAATTCACCTATAAATTTTTTGAGATTATCTCCATAATCGGTTTTAATTCTTCCTGAATTTTTATCCATATATTTTCTAATAAACTGGTAGTAAGCATTATTACGTCTAAGCTCAAGAGAAAAATCAGTTTCCTTATCAGGTTCAATTGTATAATCCGGAGTAATTCCGCCTCCTCCGTATACAATTCTACCTTTACCGGTTTTAAACTCAGGTTTTAAACTATCGCTTTTACTTTCAACATTGCTGGTTGAATCTTCTTCATCCCGGGTCATAATTTCTTCGTAATATTTTTTCTTATCGGAATAATCGCGTTGAATAGAACGACCTAACGGAGTAAAGTACTTTGCAACAGTAATTCTAATAGCCGAATTATCATTGAGTAGAATTGGAGTTTGAACCAGACCTTTGCCAAAAGTTGTTTGGCCAACAATCAGTCCTCTATCCCAGTCCTGAACAGCACCGGCAACTATTTCGCTTGCAGAAGCACTTCCACGGTTAACAAGGACAATCAAAGGGATTTTTTCATAAGGATAGGTTTTTCTTGCACGATATTCTTCATTGAAAGATTCTAATCGACCTTTGTTATAAACAATCATTTTGTCGTCATCAATAAAGAAATCAGCAATTTTTGATGCTTGATTTTCATATCCACCGGGATTATTTCTAAGGTCCAAAATCAGAGCTTTCATTCCATCGGTTTGTAATTTCTTAAGAGCTTCGGAAATTTCATCGGTTGAAGTTTCAGAAAACCGTGTCAAGTAAAGGTATCCTACTGAATCGTTATACATAAGCGACACATCAACAGAATAAATATTTATTTTATCCCGAATAATGTTGTAGTCTTTAATTGAAGTAATACCCGGACGTAGGATTGAAACTTTAACAGGTGTTCCTTTTTTACCGCGTAATTTTTTAATTACATCCTGATTAGAAATACCGGTAGCAGATTCATCATTAATTTTTATGATACGGTCACCCGATTGAATTCCCAATGCTTCGCTAGGACCGCCAGTAATTGGAGAGACAACAACGATAGTATCTTTTATAATCTGGAATTCAATGCCGATTCCTTCGAAATTACCTCTAAACTGTTCATCAGATGCTTGTTGTTCAACAGCGGGAATATATACTGTATGCGGATCGAGTCCATTGAACATTCCTTTAATAGCATCTTCAACAAGTTTTTTAGATTTGACAGTATCGATGTAATAACTTTCTGTGTATTTGAGAACATCAATAAACTTATTAATATCCTTGTTAGAACTTGATATGG
>CAZEBL010000365.1:0-2254 GCA_964510325.1 uncultured Melioribacter sp.
CGAATAACTGAAGTTCATGCTGAAGTGCATTTACTTCCTTTTGCTCCGGTTGTTCGTAAACCACAGCTTTTCTTCTTTCGCCAACTCCGATTTCGCCAAATGAGATAAACGGGTTATCGGGTATTTCACCGGGTGATACCAATCTGTAAACTTCCGATACCCCGGTAATAAAATCGAGAGTAATGTAGGTATCGCGTTGAAACATACGCATCTTACGCATTTTCTTTTGAGAGATTCTGCTTGCCGTTACATTGGCAACCGCACCGTTTTCAAATTCGAGTCGTGCGTTTGCAATATCAATTGTATCGGATACAACTGCAACTCCGCTTGCATTAACAGATGCAACTTCACTCTTTACCAGGCTTAATATTATATCTATATCGTGAATCATAAGATCGAGGACAACTGCCACATCTGTTCCGCGTGGGTTGAACTGAGATAAACGGTCGGTCTGAATAAACAAAGGATTGAGGTCATACTTATCTAATGATAACAGAGCCGGGTTAAATCGTTCAATGTGACCAACTTGAAAATTCAATTTCTTATCACCCGCAATTCTAACCAGTTCTTCACCTTCAGCAATTGTTGCAGTAATCGGTTTTTCAACAAAAACATGTTTGTTATTCTCAAATGCTTTTTTTACAAGTTCGTAATGAGCACTTGTTGTAGAGACAATTGAAACCGCATCAATTTTTTCTATTAGTTGATCAACCGACTTGAAAGAACTCACATTAAACTCATTAGCAACTGCCTCGGCTTTTGATGAATCCAAATCGTAAATACCAACCAACTCACATCCATCTACTTGCTTGAATAATTTAGTGTGAAGCTTTCCTAAGTGTCCTGTTCCAATCACGCCAACTTTTAATTTCTCCATAGTTCACCGGATTTAATTTTTCTATAACCAATAATTTTATCGTAACCCCCTTTTTCGGTTGTTTCATAATAGAGGAATACATGATACTCATTAGATGTATCCCAATAATTCCCTTCTAGAATATTCCAGTCAATATTTTCGATCGATGTATTCTTATAATTCGCAACAACATATTGATAATCATACAATCCTCTTTTCAATTCAATTTTCAGATTTAACAAACCATTATCATCAAACATTTCATATTGAGGTAAAACCTGCCAATTATTAAAGCTGCCTACAAGAAAAACCGGCTGAGTAATATTTTCAGGGGGTCTAATTCTAAAATTTACATTTAGATACTCTGAGTATTCATTACGAAAATCTGTTATGAAAGAAGCTCCATTCAAATCGCTTCTAAGCTTCTTAAAGAAATTTGATGTTTCAATTCCATCGAGCTGTGCATTAACTTCCCTGGTATTAAATCGGTTATAATCGCGTAGGTCAGTCTGTCTATACTCATTACCGGGTCTCAAATCTCTTGCAATAAATGTAAACCTGTTAGAACCGTTCCATTCATAAAACCGCGTTTTATCAAATTGCCTTCTATCAATCATTATCGGGAAGTTTAATTTTCTGTTCTCAATTAACTCAACAGCTTTAACATTAGATGGGAACAAACTATCGGGCAGAATGAAAGAACTTTGAATTGCATAAGTATAATTCAGGTTAGCTAACTCGGCATTATAACTCTGAGCACGTTCCCTGTTTATGCTTACATTTATTTTTACTTCCGGGTAGATTAAAAAGAATTTACCTTCGCCATAAATTTGTTTTGGATTTTGAGAATCGACAATAAAAAATTTCCATTTACCTGAAAACGGAAAAGAAACATTTCTATTAGGGAACGAACCCTGATAATGATAGCGTGCACCGGTTACCCTTTGAGGAAGTCTTTCGAACCAGATATTATATTCTGTATTGTAACCGGGATTTAATAAGAAGACATTTTCATATGGATTCCACTGCGAATCGCAAAACTTGAAAATGATATTAAGATTCGGCATTGAAACAGAGAGGATATCAAACTCAATTGTGATAGATTTTTTGGTTGAGTCCCTTAAATCAATTATAGGGAATTCGGTTTGATCTAAAGAAGAATAAACCCTAAGACTTTTGAGGATAAAATCTGAAGCAGAAGAATTAGAGCCACCGATTATTAAGAGAATTAACAGGATTAAAAAATTTCTACGCATTTTATTGAAGTGAATGGTATAAAAATATTGTAAACCTGATTCTCTCTGGTTGCTTCAAGAAGTAAACCGTTATCATAAGCAGAAACTAAATTTCCGGTCTTAAAAACTATTTCGTAGAAAACCGGATGATCCTTTTCCCCTT
>CAZEBL010000366.1:0-2243 GCA_964510325.1 uncultured Melioribacter sp.
ATCAAAATGTTGCAGATTCAATAATTAGCCGTTCACTATTCGAACAAAGAGGCTTTGAATGGCTGAAAGAACTTTGCGACATTGGTCCCCGATTAAGCGGTTCTGAAAATTCTTTAAAAGCTATTCATTGGGCAAAAAATAAAATGGAGAGTCTCGGTTTCGATTCTGTCTGGCTCCAACCTGTAATGGTTCCTAAATGGGTCCGTAATGATGTTGAAACCGCTATTGTCTCCTTTTCAAGAAAGTATAAAGGGAGGATTCTAAATATTGCTTCATTCGGAGGAAGCATTGCAACACCTATCAATGGTATTACAGCAGAAGTGGTAGAAGTAAAGTCATTTGATGAATTACGTTCTCTTGGTGAAAAAGTGAAGAATAAAATAGTCTTTTTTAACAGACCTTTTAACAACAGTCTTGTCAGTACATTTGAAGCTTACGGTAAAGCAGTTGATCAGAGAACTCAAGGTGCAATTGAAGCTGCAAAATATGGTGCCGCTGCATCTATTGTCCGATCTGTAACTTCTAAAAAGGACTATGTGCCACACACAGGTGTTATGTATTACGATAATTCACTACATAAGATTCCACATGCTGCAATAAGTGTTTTAGATGCCGACTTTCTTAGCAATGCAATAAAAGAAGAACCTAATTTAAAAATTACACTTACAATGAATTGCGAAAATTTTCCTGATGTAATTTCCTATAATGTTATAGGCGAAATAAAAGGCAGTCAGTATCCCGATGAACTAATAGTAATAGGTGGACATTTTGATAGTTGGGATAAAGGTTGCGGTGCTCACGATGATGGCGCTCCGTGTATCCAAACGATGGAAGTACTGGATTTATTGAAAAGATTAAATATAAAACCGAAACGAACCGTTAGATGTGTATTCTTTATCAACGAAGAAAATGGACTTAGAGGCGGAATTGAATACGGGAAATATGCTTTTTCTGTTAAAGCGAATCATCTCGCGGCAATCGAAGCAGATCGTGGTGCATTTACTCCAAGAGGTTTTAATGTAACCACCGATTCTACCACGATTTTAAAATTACAAGAATGGCTTCCAATATTAAATAAGGCACATATCGATTGGATAAGACTCGGCGGAAGCGGAGGAGATGTTGCACAGATAAAAAATGCTAAAGCTCTTTTTGGATTTGTACCGGACGACCAGAGGTATATGGATCTTCATCATTCCGCAAATGATGTTTTTGAAACCGTGCATCCAAGAGAAATGCAGCTTGGCACAGCTGCAATGACTATTCTAGTTTACCTTTTAAGTGAAGTCGGTTTATAAAAAAAGCCCGATGTCTTATCATCGGGCTTTTTGGTTTGTTACTTTAAGTAATTATCTTCTTCTTTCATTACTTCTATCATCAGACTTTCGTTCTCTGCTTGTATTAGACCGATCCGATTTTTCAACTGACCTTGAAGGAGTTTCATTACGATAGCTTCTCGATTCTGATTCCCTTTTATATTCACGATTAGAAGAATTATCAGTATTCTTTCTTACCTCTTCCCTTCTTGGAATAATTTCAGTATTCCGATTATTTCTTTCTTCTATGTTTCTCCTTTCGATCCGTGGTTCTTCAACTCTATTTTTGGGTTCTTCGTTTCTTGAAGTAATTTTACGCTCTTCAACTCGTGAATTTCTTTCAGTATTATCTCTCATTATATCTCTTCTATCATTATTTTGATTCTCACCAGTCCGGTTATTTGTGTCAAATGTTCTATCATTATTAGGATCATTCCTTACTTCCCGATCATTCGAAGTTCTCTCATTAATAACTATTTTTTCTGCATCAAGTGAGCTTCTTCTTTCCGCTCTTTTTATTTCTACATTTTTAAGATCACGGGAATTTTCGATTTCTCGATCACCCGGTCTATAAGTGTAAACATTTTCATCAATCGATTTTCTAGAACGATTATATTTTTCCAGATCATTTATTTCAGAAATATTTCTTTCAGCAATTCTGTAACCTGATCTTCTTTCAATATAAGATCTATCAATTCCTCCATTTATAATTCTATCTCGATCTGAATAGTAATTATTTCTATATTTTGATCGCGAGAATATTTTATAATTTCTACTATAATCAATCAGATAATAATGTAATCTGTGATTATGAAAATGTTTGTATGTAACAAAGTTCCAGTATGAATGATGAGATCTCCAGTTAATTGAGAAATAGATACCAAAACCAATTCTAAATTGAGCATATGGTGGTAACGGTGCCCAGCC
>CAZEBL010000367.1:0-2190 GCA_964510325.1 uncultured Melioribacter sp.
CGGCAGCATCTGTTAGATTCTTTAATGGTTTTGTAATATTTCTTATTGTAATAAAAGTAACTCCGAATGCTACAACAGAACATAAAATCATTACTATTACAGTTACGGATTTTGTTTCGGAGGTCATGTTAACCATTTCTTCCATACTCGCTTTACTTTGATTAGCTAATTCCTCAACAAGATTATTTAATTCATTAGAGATATCATTACCTAAATTATCAACCAAAACCATCTGTTCCTTGCCGAGATTAGAATCGACTTTATAAGCATTAAACATGGTAACACCTAATTTATGAAACTCTTCAATTTTAGATTTCAGCTGATTTAGCCGAGTTGCTTTGCCGGCATTTAAGTTGATCCACTCCTCGATATGTTCAATTGCCTCTTTAAAATTATTTTCAGCTTCTTTTGCAGCTTCTTCTTCCAAAGTTAAAGATGCATCTGTAAAATACTGCCATATATTTAATGTTCTGTATCTAACCTCACCAGTTAAAATAGTTTCATCGTTAATTTTTTCGTATAAAGTAACATCAGATGAAAATTCAGATTGATTAATAAGTGTATAAATCCCGAAGAGTCCGGAAAGCAAAACAATGCTTCCAAACGATGCGATTAGTTTTTTTGATATGTTCCATTTCATTTTAGTTGCCCTCAATTATTTGTTTATTCTTATTATTCATTAATTAAAAATTTATTTGAATTCTAGTCCCCGCTACAAAAGCAGTATCGGAATAAATGCAGCAAGATGGATTAATTATGTATTGTAAATCTGGTTGAATCGTAAACCATGGTGTAAGTTGAAACTTATAAGTTGCTTCGAAATTGATTTCGTATTCCTTTATTAATTCATCGTTAATGGCTGCAATATTTCTATAACTCTTGGAATTATGTGAAAATGCCATTGCCAGACCGAGTTCATCACTGCCTTCCGAATCAATAAGCCCGGAAAACCTGAAACCTGTTCCTAAATAGAAATCAACAGGATTAACATTTGCATTAGCAACTCCTAAGCGAATAAAACCCGTTAAACCTAATTGCGGGGTTTCATACGGGGAGTATAGAATCCTTTCGGCAGTAAAATAAAATCCGTAGTTGTTTTCCAATCTGGTTTGTGTACCGAATGAATAGGGATCATTTACTTCAGACTGTGATGTATATATCCAGCTACCGATCGCAATTTTTGATTTTTGTACATCATCCTCCAATTCAGTTATTCCGTATTCAGCAGTAACCAAAAATCCTTCGTTCTTATTCAGATTGATATGAGTGCCATAAGGATTTTCTAAATTACCCGGAACCCCATCAAGAATAGCCGATAGGAAGTAATTTCCATTCTCAGTCTGGTATTTTAACCTTACTGCAAGTGAAGTAGTAGGGAAAATAGATGGTCCATTTAAACCGCTTTTTGCAAAATCATCTCCGATTCCATGAGACGGATTAATAAAAATTGAAGAAGTTTCTCTTGTATCAAATTCCGAATTAAGATCGTATAACCCAATCATAACAGATAATTGATCATCAAGAAAACTTTGCTCTACAAGACACTGGTATAATTTCCAGGTTGGAATTGTTTCAATATTACTGATACCTTGAGAAGCTCCTACCAATTCATTAGGCGAACCGCCACCATTGCCTAAAAAATGTACTGAAAAATTTGTGCCGGAAAGTCCTAAAGTTTGGTTTAAGTCGGAAGAGAAGATAATATCAATATTATCGAGATATTTAGAACCTTTCTGAAAACCCCCGCTGATATTTGAAAAAAGATCAGCTTTATAGACTAATTCAAAATTGAAACCGGTTTCATTAAGAAATGATCTTATTCCTCCCCAATCCCCGCTTAGTAATTGACGGTTAAATAAGCTCCCGGATTTTTCTGCTTGCACCGCTTCGGTCCCAGAATTACTATTTACTGGAACAGCACCATTTATATTACTAAAAAAGGATGCATATAATGTATCCTGATGTAATGATTGTGCCGGTAGAGATAAGTAAGAAAACTGTATGGCAAATAATATTAGAATATATCTGCCATTTGTAATTAGATTTTTCATGTGCCCTCTTTATGTTAACAAATTAATTTAGGTTTGTTAACATCTCCTTCTGTTCGTTAGTAAATACTTTATTAAGGTCTAGTAGGGGAGTGTAAATAATTTTGTGTAAATGGTTGAAGTAAAGAATTAGTTAAGTGCT
>CAZEBL010000368.1:0-2166 GCA_964510325.1 uncultured Melioribacter sp.
ACCATTTGAAATCATCCTGACACAGGAGAATCACAAATGACATCTGGAAAAATTCTCCCGTTGGCGATTCATACGAGAAAGCCGAATGGCAGAAGTGGATTAACAAAAAGTATAACACTACAGCAACAGGATTACAAAACAAATGGAGAGATGCAACCGGAGATATCTATTCTCCTCCTTCAGAGAGTGAACTATCATACAGAATTTACAAAGAAGACCGCCGCCCGCGTAAGGCAATCGACTTTAATCTTTTTACACAAGATGTTGTTACAAATTGGGCAGATACTTTAACGCGCACAATTAAATCCGTTAGCAATACTCTTGTTACACTGGGACAGGATGAAGGAGGTACTTCAACTCGTCCTTCGCAACAATTTCATTACACTGCAATTGATTACACATCAATTCATACATGGTGGCTGAATGATGACTTATTATGGGATGGATTAATCACTAAGGTCCCGGAGAAACCGAACCTGGTATCAGAGACCGGCTTGATGCGTCTGGAAGATATTGATGGTGAGCCATGGAGAACCCCAACCATAGCAAAGAATTTACTTGATAGAAAATTTGCACTTGGATTTGCTTCGCGTGGTGCAGGAATTGTTCAGTGGGCTTGGAATATCAATCCATACATGCCGATTGATAACGAATCTGCTATTGGATTCTTTAGACCCGATGGAACTGCAAAACTGGAAATTGAAACGCTTGGTAAATACTCTAAATTTTTTGATGATGCCAAAAATTTTATTGAGGACTACGAACCGGCTGAAGTAATTGTTGTTATTCCTCATACAAAAATATTTGCAGGAAGAAAAAACGGAGACCTTTCAACAAAACGATTAGTTAGAACTATAACTGATCATTTTGGAGTAACACCTTCCTTGATTTCGGAATACAAATTAACAACAGCGCGATTGGTTAATGCCAAATTGGTAATTATTCCATCTGCTGAATTTATTAATGATGAAGCTGCCAGAGTACTTTACAATGCTTCTTTGAATGAAACGAAAATATTAATTACCGGTTCACTCGAGGGGAACTCTTACGGAGAAATATCTGAAAGTATTTCCCGGTTAGGTTTGATTAATAAGTCCACACCTGTTTCACTATACGAGAAATATATTAAAAAGAACAATCAAATTAACGCAGAAACAATTGCAACGTTTGATAATCAGCAAAGTGAGTTTATAAAAAAATGCGCTTTGGAGAATCTATATTCTAACAATAACATTTTTCATGAACCGCTTCCGCTTGAGCTTGCTAAAGAGAAAGAACCGTTAATTGATTTATTAAAGTATATGCTCACTAAAAGTTCAATCGAATATTATTACGATGAAACCCCACTTTCTACAAATATTCTGTTTATGAAGAATCATTTTCTTGTTGTTCTTGTGAATGAATCCTCGGTTGATCTTACAAAAAATTTGAACCTCGGAAATATTTCTATCAGTACTAAAGTAAAAGCCGGTCAATCTAAATTATTAATGATAAACAGGCAGAGCGGAAAAATTATTTCTGAGACCGATTAAATTTATTTACAGTAGTATCTGTTATATTCTTAAAAGGAATCTTTATGGCTAAAAGAATAATCTTTTTTAAATTAATTTTCGTTACACTTTTCATTTTTATTTCTACTTCTTATTCTCAGAACGATTTAACAAAATATGTAAACCCATTCATTGGAACGGGCGAACATGGACACACTTATCCCGGTGCAACTCTTCCATTCGGCCTTGTTCAACTAAGTCCCGATACCGGAATTGAAGGATGGGATTGGTGTTCGGGTTATCACCACTCAGATAATTCTATTATGGGATTTAGCCATACTCATCTAAGCGGAACGGGCGCTGCCGATTATGCAGACATTTTATTTATGCCTACTGTTGGAAAAATAAAAATTATTCCGGGTTCAAAAGAAAATCCGGATGAAGGTTACAGATCCAGATTCAGACATGAAAATGAAAAAGCGTCCCCCGGTTATTATTCTGTCTTACTCGACGACTACAATATAAAAGTTGAATTAACAGCTACTGAACGATGCGGGTTTCATAAATATACTTTTCCTGAATCAGATCAATCAAATATCATAATCGATTTAAAACATGGTCTGGATGACTACAGCGAAGGGTTGATAAAAATTATTGACTCGAGAAGAATTGAAGG
>CAZEBL010000369.1:0-2133 GCA_964510325.1 uncultured Melioribacter sp.
CTCAGTTCTAAAGATTCATCCTCAGCATAAATTGCTTGAGCTCTTAATCTTCTAATTTCCGGAGTAGTTGGAATTGGCTGTCCTCCACCACCAAGACAACCGCCCGGACAAGCCATAAATTCTATAAAGTGACATTCTGAGAATTTACCACCAGCTTTAATATCATCCATTATTTTCTTTGCATTAGCAGTGCCATGAGCAACAGCTACTTTTAATGTAGCACCTTTTAACCAATCCCAATTAGGAACAAGTGATTTTAACAATTGCGGAACCGGTCCAACTTTATCACCAATTGGAATTTCCATATACTTAATTCCATCAAAACCACGCAAAGGAATAATATTCGCCTTCTCAAAAATGTCCTCTGCTTTCTTGCCCAGAACAAATTCAACAACCGATCTTATAGCAGCTTCCATAACACCACCTGTCGCACCAAATATTAATCCGGCACCAGAAGCTTCACCGAATGGTGAATCGAAATTACTCTTTGGCATTTCTGGTAAATTAATTCCGGCTTCTTTAATCATTTTGGCAAGTTCTCTTGTGGTCAATCCATAATCAACATCTTTGTAACCGCTATCATTCATTTCAGGTCTGTTACATTCAAACTTTTTAGCAGAGCATGGCATAACAGCAACAGATACAATATTAGCTGGATCAATTCCGGCTTTTTCTGCATAAAAAGTTTTGATTAATGCACCAAACATTTGTTGCGGAGACTTAGCCGAACTAAGATTATCAAGATATTCTGGATAATAATGCTCTATGAATTTTACCCATCCGGGTGAACAAGATGTAAATTGAGGTAATGCAACCTGTTCTTTCTTAACAAGTGCTTTGTATAACCTCAGAATAAGTTCTGTTCCTTCTTCAATTATGGTTAAATCGGCAGTAAAGTTAGTATCGAACACCTTATCGAAACCGATCCTTCTCAATGCCGTATTTAATTCACGTGTCATTGAATGACCAGCACCAAGCCCAAACTCTTCACCAATTGCAGCACGCGGGGAAGGAGCAGTTTGAATTACTACATGTTTATTCGGATCGTCTATTGCTGCCCATATTTCATCTGATGGATCATTTGCACGTAATGCAGCAGTTGGACACCTGTTAATGCACTGTCCGCAATTAATACAAATTACATCTGCCAATGGTTTTTCCAGGAAAGTTCCAATGTGAGTTTTATCGCCTCTATCAATCGACTCAAGAACACCTACTTCTTGAAGATCGATACAAGTCCTTACACATCGTTTACATAAAACGCATTTACTCATATCTCTAATTACAGAGTATGAGGAATTATCAATTTCATATTTAGGTTCTGTAACATGACCAAATGTATATTGATCAATTCCATATTCTTTTGCTAATGCTTGTAATTCACATTTACCGTTTCTGAAACATGCATAACATTCACCGTAGTGTTCGCTAAGCAATAGTTCCAAAACGTGTTTACGAGCTTTACGAACCATTGGAGTAGAGGTTCTGATTTTTATTGGTGAAGTAATGGGGAATGCACATGAAGCTTGCAGAGTTCTCATCCCCTGAACTTCTACAACGCAAATTCGGCAGACACCGGCAACACACAAATCTTCATGATGGCACAATGTAGGAATAGTAATACCGGCCATTTTGCATGCCTCTAGTATTGTAGTACCTAATGGAACGGAGATTTTCTTTTCGTTAATTTCTACAGTTATCATTCCACCAATTGTAGAAGTATCTTTTGGTTTTTCAATTGTATGTGGCGTTTGACTAACCGGTGCTCTAAAATCACCTTTACTTTCCATTTCCACCTCCGTTTCCGTTAAATATTTCCTCTTTAAAATTTTCTAATATTGAAATGAATGCATTAGAGCTGGATTGACCCAATCCACACTTAGATGCAACTTGCATAGTTTTCCCTAAGTCCTTCAATTGATTGATATAACTGAACTTATATTTACCTTTTTCAATCATCTCTACACCTTCCAATAATTTTACATTTCCAATTCTACATGGTGTACATTGCCCGCATGATTCTTCAACAAAAAATTCCATAAAGTTTTTAAGAATATGAAGCATATTTCGGCTTTCATTGAATATCATAATAGATCCACCCGTTGCAACATCTTCATAAGCCAGTGAACGATC
>CAZEBL010000370.1:0-2132 GCA_964510325.1 uncultured Melioribacter sp.
AGCTTTCATACTGATCCTGTAGATTTATCCAGTTTTCGAGAGCACCGACATAATTACCAAGGTGAAGCTTGCCGGTTGGTCTCATTCCGCTTAAAATTCGTTTTTTAGCCATAAATAGTAAAAATAATTAATTGTTGAAAAATTGAACGGATAAAAATAGTGAAAAAATAGGAGAATTACGCTTAATGGAATAAATAGGGTTTCCAGGTTTCATCAACCCTACCGGCAGAGTTTTTAATAAACATTATATGGTTAGGGGTATAAGCTCTTATTCTTAACTGCATATTTGCAGCTTCCGGAGTTCTATCTCCTTTCTTATTATTACAAGGCAAACATGCAGCAACCAGATTTTCCCAACTTTCGTCCCCACCTTTGGATTTAGGAATTACATGGTCGATTGTTAATGGAAGGTCTCCCCTTCCACAATAAGCACATTTATGACCGTCTCTCTTCAAAATATTTCTGCGTGTTAAAATAATTTTTTTATACGGGACACGTATGAAATCATTTAAACGAATAACGGTTGGCCATGGGAATGAATTATAAACTGAGTGAATTTTTTTACGCTGATTATCGGCTATTAATTCTGCTTTACCCAGAATGACAAGAATTATTGCTTTCTTAACGTTGCATATCGTTAATGGTTCATAACTCTGATTGAGAAGAAGAACTTTAGCATTGAGAGTTCCATTTGTGCTAAATTTCCGTTCGAAGACTTACCTCCAGAAAAATTCTTTATGTTAAATAAAACTATTATAGTATTACCTTTTTAATACCGGCGCAAATATCGTAATTAATTTTTTTAGATGAAAGTGATAAATCCTATCAGCATCTCATTCTGAGGGAACGGAGTGATCGAAGAATTTCAAGTCAAAAAATTTATATTTTCCATTTAGTTCTCAGACTCTTCACTTCGTTCAGAGTGACAGAGAAATTTATTTTTTGGAAATTACTCCACCAGCTAATACATAACCGAGCTCATCATACAATACTAGCGATTGACCGGGAGTAACAGCATTTTTCGGCTCATCAAATTTTATTTTAATTATGGATGATGATGCTTCAAGAATTTCTGCTTTCAATGCTCTATCGGAATAGCGGATTTTAGCAAACACAACCTCACCGGGTTTAAGTGAAACTTTGCTTACAAAATTAATATCTTCTGCAAAAACAATATATTCCTGAAGTTCTTCCTTATCTGCAATCTCAATTGTTTTGGTTTCAGGGTCGATATCTTTTACATAAACGGGTTTACCGAGAGCAACATTTAATCCCCGGCGCTGACCAATTGTATAGAATGGAATTCCTTTGTGCTTACCGACTTTCTTTCCATGATAGACAAAATCCCCTTCTTCAACATTATTTATTACGTCGGGAATTCTTTCTCTTAAAAATCTCTCGTAATTATCATCGGCAACAAAACAGATTTCCTGGCTATCGGGTTTTGAAGCAGTTTTCAGCTTAAAATCTTCAGCTAATTTTCGTACTTCCTCCTTTGTTAACTTTCCCAGAGGAAATAATGTTCTGCTCAAACTTTCTTGAGTCAGTCCCCACAATGCATATGTCTGATCTTTTCTATTATCTTTTGAATATCGAAGTGTAAAACGGTTAGTATCGGGATTAAAATCTACTGTAGCATAATGACCGGTAGCAACATACTTAGCATCGAGCGAGTCGGCTTTTTTTAGTAATTCTTCCCACTTAATTTTTCTATTGCAGACGACACAAGGATTTGGAGTTCTACCGTGTAGATATTCATCAACAAAATTTTCTATTACCGCCTCTTCAAATGCCTTGGTGAAATCGACCGTGTAGTGCGGAAAACCGAGATTTGTAGCAACATTTTTAGCATCGAATATTGCATCGAGAGAACAACAGCCGGATTCATGTTTTGGTGCCCCTCCAACTTCCATAAATCCCCAGGTTTTCATTGTTACACCAATTACTTCATAACCCTGATTATGCAGAAGAGCTGCGGCAACGGATGAATCAACTCCACCGCTCATTGCAACTATTACACGTTTTTCGTTCAAAGGATTCCTTTCTTAGACTATCTATCGTTTTTACAACAGCAAATATATAGAATTAGTTGCGTTTCCTGAAAAGCGATTGGTTGGTGGTTGTCGGTGGTC
>CAZEBL010000371.1:0-2125 GCA_964510325.1 uncultured Melioribacter sp.
GCACTTAACTAATTCTTTACTTCAACCATTTACACAAAATTATTTACACTCCCAAGAGCGGTTATTAACCGCTCTTACTTATGAATTTATTTCAATTATTTGCTAAACATGAACAATCTTTCCGTTCTGTCTCACTCCATAACTTGAACGGTCTTTTGTTACTGTTCTTTGATCATTTTCTATCTTAAACTGACTTACCAGGTTCTGTAATCTTTCTGTTAGTCTATTAAGGTCTTCTGCTGCTCTTGCTATCTGTTGCGTTCCGGATGCCGACTGATGTGTTACAGCAGAAATCGATTCTATATTCTTACTTATCTGTTCGGCTGCCGATGATTCTTCTTCGCTTGCGGCTGCTACCTGATCAATTTCCGATGCGACCGTTTGAATACTATCATTAATCTTTAATAATGATTCCTCAACCTTTGCATTCAGTTCTATACCCTGAGCTACAACTTTACCCGCAGAATTCATTGAATCATCTGCTTGTTTAGCTTCTTTCTGAATTGCTTTTATTGTTTCAGCAATTTCTTTTGTTGCTTTTGTAGTGCGTTCTGCAAGTTTGCGAACTTCGTCGGCTACTACTGCAAATCCTCTTCCCTGTTCTCCGGCTCGCGCTGCTTCTATGGCTGCATTTAATGCCAATAGGTTTGTCTGATCTGCTATATCATCTATTACCTGAGCAATCTCGCCTATCTGGTCTGTTTTATTAGCTAATGAACTGATTATCTTTCCCGTTGTTTGAGCTGAGCTTATTATCTCGTTCATTCCTTTCTTTGCTTCGTTAATTTTCTCAACGCCTACCTGTGCTTGTTGTTTTGCATTCTTTGCATTTTCACTTGCTGTTGTTGCATTCTTGGTGGTTTGAAGTATGGTTGATGTCATCTGGGTTACTGCTGATGCTACTTCACTTGCCTGAGCGCTCTGTTCCTGTGCACCGGCTGCCATTTGTTCACTACTCGATGATATCTCGCTGCTTGCACTGGCTGTGGCTTCTACGGCTTCGGTAACATTGGCAAGCATGTTTTTTATATTATGAACAGCTGATTTAAAGCCAAGGAATAATTTTCCAACATCATCATTTTCTTTTTCAGGTATTAAATTTATTGTAAGATCACCGTTTGCAAACTTTTCCATATTATCTAATAAAACTTTAGTATTTCTTGCAAGATATTCCTGTTGTTTTTCAACTTCTTTCTTAGCTGATTGAGCTTCAGCAGCTGCTTTTTCAGCGGCTTTGCTCTTAACTTCAATTTCTTCCATCGATTTTTTAATATTGCCAACCATTACATTAAAAGAATCACCAAGTTTTCCGAGCTCATCCTTAGTATTAAGATCAACATTAACATTCACATCGCCGGCAGCAACTTTTTCGGCAGCATCACTTAATTTTTTAACGGGTACAGAAATTTTACGTGCAACAAAAAAACCGATTACCATCGCACCAATTGATGTGAGGAATAATGTTAAAGTAAATTCCCGTTCAATGGCTGCTATTTCTTCTTCAACATCATCAACATAAATTCCGCTTCCAACAATCCATTCCCATTCTTTAAGTCCTTTTACATAAGAAATTTTTGGAGAAGGGGTATTCATACCCGGCTTATTCCATCGATATTCAACATAGCCAGCACCTTCTCTTTTCGCAACTTCAGCCATTTTAACAAATACAAAAACTCCGTCAGGATCTTTGTAATCACTCATATCTTTGCCATTCAAAGCACTATTAATTGGATGCATAATCATTTTTGGAGAATAATCATTAATCCAGAAGTATTCATTTTCGTTATACCTAAGATTCTTAATAATTTCAATTGCTTTGAGCTTCGCTTCTTCTTCAGTCATTTCACCATTTTTTACCATTCTATAATGACTATCGAGAATATTGTAGGCTACTTCAACAGTATGTTTTACATTTTCCTGTTTATTATGATATAATGCATCACTTATAACAGGAACAAGAAAGATGAAAAAGACTGCAAATATTGTAATTAATAATGCAAGAGAAAGTGCAACTATTTTATAGAAGACTTTCCAATCATTGAATTTTAGTAGTTTCATTTTATTTCCCTCTGTTTTATTTAATTAATTAAAAAACAAATAAACTGCGCCAAGTATTCTTACGTTG
>CAZEBL010000372.1:0-2103 GCA_964510325.1 uncultured Melioribacter sp.
TAACTGAGAAAAAATTTTTTTTGTAGAAATAACAACATGTTTCCACCAGGTATCAGGGTCCTGTTCAGCCCATCCGATTATGGGCGATTCAATTTTCATTTCCTGATCGGGTGAAGATGCGGATTCAATTAAGGTACCGCTGTCGGCATCAATTAGAGATACTTTTATTGACGAACTTCCGACGTCAATGCCAAGAAGATAATTTTTATTCATGCATACCCCAATGAACCTTATTAATTATTTCTTTTTGAAGATTGTATGACGGGAATATAATGTTAGATTCCATATTAGAGTATGTTATTGCTTCAATAAATATCTATGATTCTCAATTAATTTTTTCTTTCAATTACCCGGGAAGATTGTCTTACAACAAATTCAGTATCAAGTACAATTCGCTCAATCGATAATAACGATGTAGATTCAATATTCCGGATTAAAATTTCTGCAGCTCTTCTTCCAATTTCGTGTTGAGGAGCTTTAATAGTTGTAAGAGGAACCGGATAAATCTGAGCATAGTAAATATCGTCGTTACCTATTATGGAAATATCATCCGGTACTTTTATATTTAATTCTTTCAATGCCATCATAACAGCAAGTGCTTGCTGGTCGTTAAAACAGACGATAGCTGTTGGGTAATCATCACGATTAATATTTTTAAAATATTCAACAGTTCTTGCAAAACTTTCTTCGTACTTCGAACCGATCGAAACAACCATTTGCTTATTAAAGATAAGTGGACTTTCACTAAAAGCATCGCGGAATCCTTCAATTCTTTCCTGTGTATGCGAAGAGTTTGGTGGACCAGCAAAGTGAACAATTTTTGAATGCCCGTTTTCGATTAAATATTTTACAGCACGTTTAATTGCTCTCAAATTATCGATGGCAACAACATTTGCCTGAATTCCTTTTACATCTTCCAGTAAAACGAAAGGATAATTGATCATCTTCAATTTAAAAAGGTGTTCGATCTCAGAATCACCTTCAACAATTGGAGCTATTATAGTTCCCTTAATATCCTTGGTAGAAAACAAATGAGTAAATCTTTTTTCGCATTCATGATTATTTTCGGAGCTTGTTACAAAAACAGAATATCCCCGGCTATGGGCATATTCTCTTGCACCGGCTGCAATGGTTGTGTAGAAAGGATAATTTAGATCCTTTATTATTATGCCAATGCTTTTATCCTGATTACCATTTTTTAAGTTTCTGGCAACTCCTTTAGGTCTGAAATTAAGTTCTTTCATTATTTGTAAAATATGATCTCGGGTAGCCGGTTTGACCGTACTCTTTGCATTAATTACAGCCGATACTGTTCCTTTCGATACACCTGCACGTTTTGCAACTTCTTCAATTGTAATTTTTTTCAATTTTTCATCTCCTTATACAAGAAATATCTTGAACTCGTCACGGGTTAATATGGTATGAATTTGGAACGAAACAGCAATTTTCATTTATTGAATTTTAGTAGTTGTTATTGAACCGTTTCAATAATATCAAAGATTCGGCTTAAAGGCAATAATCATGTTAAAATTTTTTAAAATAGTTTTATTACCAATATTGGTGAACGCTCTCTTTTATATACCTGTCATATATATTTCTAACATTTTCCATTATTTCTTTTTTTAACGGCGGGTACTTGAATGCATTTATATTTTCCTCAACCTGATTAACTCTCTTTGCACCCGGAATTGTACATGTGACTTCTTCAAACATTAAAATCCATTTTAGAGCAAACTGCGTCAGAGTCATTCCGGCTGGACAATATTTTTTTAGTTCTTCAACAGCTTCCAGACTTTTTTCAAAATCAACTCCTGAAAAAGTCTCTCCTTTGTCAAAAGCTTCTCCATTACGATTAAACTTACGATGGTCATCATCTTCGAATTGTGAGTTCTTATTGAATTTTCCAGTCAGAACACCCGATGAAAGAGGCACCCTTGCAATTATTCCAACATTTTTTTTGCGCGCTTGTTCAAAAAATAATTCAGCCGGTCTCTGCCTGAACATATTAAAAATTATCTGAACCGATTGCACATTCGGAAATTCTATTGCTTTCAAAGCTTCTTCAACTTTTTCAACGCTTACACCGTAATAATGCAGTTTCCC
>CAZEBL010000373.1:0-2063 GCA_964510325.1 uncultured Melioribacter sp.
AAGACTCTTTATGTCATGTTAGCAGAAGTAATAGCCAACTGGTTTGTATTTGTGCCAATTGCATATTTGCTTGGTGTAGTATTTCAGCTGGGATTAACTGGAGCCTGGTTCGCACTACCATTTTATGTAATTCTTTATGCTATTGTTATTTTTGTCAAATTCAAATTCGGTAAATGGGAGAACTATAAAAAGGTATAGATTTTGTGATAAAAAAACTTGACAAAGTTATCGTTTAAGAATATATTTGAACAGAAAAATGAACATGAAATCGAAATTCCTCATATTGTTCCTGGTTACGATATCGGTAATTTATGCCGGTGTTGAATTGATCAGTTTTACAGCAAAAAGCCAGAATGGAAATGTTATATTAAACTGGCAGACTGCATCTGAAACCAACCTGAAAAACTTCGTTGTTGAAAGAAAATCTGTAGATGGTAATTTTTTTGAAATAGCAGTTGTTGAACCCAAAAGCGATAAGAATTACCAATATATTGATCAATCAGCTTTCAAAACTCTGGATGCTGTTTATTCATATCGAATAAAAATTGTAGATAACGACGGTTCGGTTTCTTATTCTGGAGTTCAATCGGTTTATCATAACGTATCAAGCGTTAAGAGAACCTGGGGAAGTATCAAAGCTCTTTTCCGTTAATGCAATTTTTACCTTCCAGATTTTTTCGTTTCAAAATTATTTGATTATTAGAAAATGATTAAAAGCATTTTACCGATTTACCTTGCATCAAAATCACCGCGGCGCAGAAAATTACTTAAGCAATTGGGAATTTCATTCAAGTCCTTTACCGTTGATTTGAACGAAGAAATTTTGGATGGTGAACATCCGGTTCAAACAGTAAAGAGACTTGCTGAACATAAAGCTCTTCTTGCGGTAAAGAAAATTAAAAAGGGAATTGTTATAACTGCGGATACAATTGTCGTTCTTAATAATGAGATAATTGGTAAACCTAAAAACAGCAAAGATGCGTTCAAAATTTTATCCAAACTAAGTGGAAATACTCATCAGGTTTACACAGGTTTTGTTTTATTCAATACAGAAAGCCACAAGAAGATTACTGGTTACGAAAGAACTCTTGTAACATTTAAGCATTTATCTAAAAAAGAAATTGAGGATTACATAAATACAGGAAGTCCTATGGATAAAGCCGGTGCCTATGGAATCCAGGATGATTTTGGTGCAGTATTCGTAAAAAGAATTAATGGTTGTTACTATAATGTTGTTGGTTTACCTCTTGCTAAACTATATAAATCACTAATGGAAATTCTGTAAGTTGATTGAAAAACTTAAGAAAAATTTAATTACCTCACTCCTTATAACCGCAATTGTATTTTTTGTCATTTCAATATTCGCCGATTTTAACTCAGTAATTAAATCATTCACAAGATTCAATTGGCTGTTACTTCCGTTTTTACTTCTTTTATCTTTAGGAAATTATTTATTCCGATTTTTTAAGTGGGAATATTATTTGCATTTGCTGGGAATTAAAATACTATTGAAACACTCAGCAAAAATATTCTTATCGGGTTTATCAATGAGTGCCTCACCGGGAAAGATGGGGGAGGTTATTAAGTCATTTTTATTGAAGGAAATTTTTAACGAATCGATTTCAAAGACAGCATCAATAATATTTGCAGAACGTTTGACAGATTTCCTCTCATTAACATTTTTAACAATTATTGGTATTTACTTTTTTAATTATTCAGCTTCCTGGGTTTATTTTGTATTAGCATTTTTTATACTAATGATAATAATTATAAGCAACAGACAGGTAACAGGAGTAATTATTAATGTGATTAATAAGATTTCCTTTTTGAGACCCCACGCTTTTAAAGTGATTAACCTTTATGAAAGTGCTTACATATTATTGAAACCCGTTCCTTTGTTAAAGATGATTTTAATAAGTATAATTTCCTGGTCATTCGAATGTTTTGCATTTTACCTTATTCTAATTAATTTTGATTTGGGTGTTACACTTTTATTCCCAACGTTTGTTTATTCGTTATCAACAATAGCCGGAGCAGTTTCAATGCTGCCGGGAGGACTGGGA
>CAZEBL010000374.1:0-2050 GCA_964510325.1 uncultured Melioribacter sp.
GAAAGTAATTCCGATGATTTATTCGCCAATCATTTAAAACGCAACAAAACATTTTTATTGATAAGAATTTTACTCCCGTTGATACTCGGTATATTTTCTACACTTTTGTTTTCAGAATGTCCACTGGGAGAAGGGATTCTATTCTATTTCGTAATTTCAATTCCAAACTTGTTTTTTGGTTACATAACAGGTTATTGCATTTCAATTATACTTACTCGTTTTCGAATTCTAACTTTCATTATAATATTTCTTGTTATTCTGATTTTGCCGTTGATTGAATTTTATTTTAATCCTCAAGTCTACTTTTACAATTTAATAATCGGTTATTTCCCGGGGACAATTTATGATGAGGACCTTGCTGTAGATAGACTTCTGCTTTCATATAGGATAATTCAATTTGCACTTTTCCTTGCAATAATATCTTTTGCATATAACGTATCTACAAAAAGAATAAAGAAGAGGACATTTATAATTGCATTATTTTTTATTCTTTCGATTACCTTTATTGTAAAGCCATATTTAAATTATTCTACAAACATGGAAAGGTTGGAAAAGATCCTTACCGGCAGAGTAAAAACGGAACATTTCAACATACTCTACTCCAATAGTATTGATAAAAGTTCGATCATATATCTTGCATTGTTACATGAGTATTATTATGAGCTTGTGAATCAAAAACTTGAGCTTAATTTTAAAGAAAGAATAACTACGATAGTATTTCGTGATGCTAATGAAAAAAGAAATTTAATAGGTGCGGGAAACGCTGATATTGCAAAACCATGGTTGAAACAGATCTATTTAAACTTTCCTACATATACTGAAACACTGAAACATGAAATTGTCCATGTAATAGCTTCAGAATTTGGTACTACTCCCTTCAAAGTAGCAGATAAAATTAATCCAGCTATGATTGAAGGACTGGCAATGGCAATTGAAAATGATTACGACGGAAATTCTGTTGATAATCTTGCTAAATTAGCATACGGTTCGGGTTATAAGGTTTCTATGCAAAATCTGTTCACCGGATTAAATTTTATGAATCACTATTCATCCATCTCTTATATCTATGCCGGGTCCTTCATTAAGTTTTTAATTGATAACTACGGAGTAGCAAAAGTTAAGCAACTCTATAGTAATACCGATTTTCAACAAATATTTGGAAGTAATCTCCCTAAACTTCAAGAAGGATATGAATCCTACTTAAAGAATGTGGAATTAATTTACAACAGGAATACGGCTCAAATGTATTTTGGCGGTAAAACTATCTTTAAAAAACATTGTGCAAGAACAGCGGCATCTAAAACCAAAAGAGCTATATCAATTTTTAATAATGGTAATTACCAAGAAGCTGAGTTGTTGTTTAACGATGTTTATAATTATTCAGGATTATATTCATCTTTACTCGGCTTAACAAATTCCAGAATAAAACAAAAAAAGTATAATATCGCAGAAAAGTATCTGTCCGAAGAAGCTTCAAAGTTTTTTGATTCACCAAATAAGTTTAACCTGGAATTATTACACGGGGATCTATATGTATTGAACGATCGGTTCGATTCTGCAAAAGTAATTTACGATAGCTTGCTTGTTCAAAAACCATCAATGGATTATTACAACGAAGCATATGTAAAAACATATTTACTAAAAAAGGATTCTGGCGAACTTAAAAAATTTATTCTTGCAGATCGTAAAGAAAGATTTCAAATACTTCGTTCCATTATAGATAAAACTGTTTTATATGAAGCAATACCAATGATGCTCTATTATACTAACGATAATGCCGAATTGAAAAATTTAGTATTATTTTTACAACACAAATTAGAAGTTATAGATAAGATTTCTAGTTATGCAGCATTGAGATTGTCGCAAGCAGCTGCCCGAATTGGTTATTATGAAATTGCCAAAGAACTGGCAGTTAAAGCAATCTTGTTCAAAGATGATGAATTATTGATTCATCCACTTACAGAAAACCTAAAACTAATTAACTGGCTTTCAAATTTTTCGGAAGAAACGTTAAAGAATATTTCAATAGAATGATCGACTTTTTATCAAT
>CAZEBL010000375.1:0-2025 GCA_964510325.1 uncultured Melioribacter sp.
CGTAATAATTTTCTTTTTAGCATGATTAAGTTTTTAGGATATTGACATTATCTTCAAAATTACTGACAGCTTTATAAAATTCTTCGGGTAAGGGTAATGATTGTCTTGTTACTCTATCAATATGAACAACTACGCCTCCGCCTTTAGCTATTATTTTACCAGTGGAAGTATTTTCAACTATATGTTCAAATGAAAAACTGGAATTTTTTACAAATCCAATACTTGTGTAAATTCTAAGTTCATCATCAAGAAAAGCCGGTTCTATGTAATCACATTCATTGTGTACCATTATAAAAAATGAATTACCTTCCAATAACTCCTTTAATGCAAAATTCTTTTTAAGATCCTGAACATATTTTATACGGGCATCTTCAAAGTAATTGAAATAGACGGCGTTATTACATACACCAAGTATATCTACTTCGTGAAAACGGACTGTTTCTAAAATTGAATGCTTAAAAAGAGATTTATCCATTTTAGTATCACCTGTGATAATTACGGTAAATAACCTTTAAGGATCTGTTTAAAGTGCGAGCAAGGTATTTAGTAAATTATATTACCTAAATAATTATTTAAGAACATTATTTATTATCACCAATGCGTCTTTAATATCATCAACAGAAACATCCATATGAGTTACAGCTCTAATTTCTCCTACTTTACCTGTACCCAGTAATAATCCATTTGTTTTACATTTTGATTGAAATTCTTCTATTGAAATACCTTTTGGTGTAAACATTACAATATTTGTTTCTACTAAATCAAGATCAATCGACAGATTCTTAATTTCCGCTAATCCATTTGCAAGCAATTTTGCTTTCTGATGATCTTCTTTTAACCGCTCGATATTATTCTGTAGCGCATATAAACCGGCAGATGCAATTACTCCAACCTGACGCATACCCCCGCCCCATGCTTTGCGCACTGCAAACGCTTTCTTAATAAACTCTTTTGTTCCAGCGATAATTGAACCGATAGGTGCACCCAATCCTTTTGATAAACAGCACGAAACAGAATCAAAATGGGAAGCATATTCAGCCGGTTTAATACCGGTTTCAACGTATGCATTCCAGATGCGGGCACCATCGAGGTGAATATATAAATTGTATCTTCTTGCTAACTGCGATAATGCTTTAATATTATCAATCGGGTTAATAGTACCGCCGGCTCTATTGTGTGTGTTTTCAATTTCTATAACCCGCGTTTGCGCCATATAATAGGCACTGGTAGGCCGTATCAATGGTTCTACCTGTTCCGGTGTAAATATTCCTTTTTTGTTTCCGTCAACCAGACTTAATTGCAAACCGCTTAATCGTGCCGGAGATCCTGACTCGTATTGGAATATATGAGCATGTCGTTCGCAGATTACTTCATCACCGGGACTTGTAAGCACATTTAAGCAAATTTGATTTCCCATAACACCAGTTGGAACAAATAGAGCTGCTTCTTTACCAAGTAATTGAGCAGCGTGCTCTTCTAACTTATTAACGGTTGGATCTTCTTTATAAACATCATCTCCAACTTCGGCATCAAACATTTCCTTTCGCATTCCGGCAGATGGTTTTGTAACTGTGTCGCTTCTTAAATCAATCATTTTCATTTTTTTTATTCACCTTAAAAATTATTTTTTTAACAGAATAAGATATTATCACTACAAGAGAAATAAACGAGCATATGAGTGGAATAACTAGTGGATACTTTGAATAAATTGTCAGCGTGTTATTAATACCAGCATTACCAATCAGAACATCTCTTTCAAACAGTTTTGTTTGCATTACGGTTTTACCGAGCGGATCAATTATTGCGCTTACACCGCCATTAGCCGCCCGAACTACAAACCGGCGGTTCTCAATTGCTCTTAATGCAGAAATTTCTTTATGCTGAAATGGTCCGCTTGAGTATCCATACCAGCTATCATTTGTTACTACTGCAATTATATTAGCTCCATTCTGAACAAATCCGGCAACGAAATCGGGATATATTGATTCAATACAAATTACACCACCAACTTTTAATTGAATTCCT
>CAZEBL010000376.1:0-2018 GCA_964510325.1 uncultured Melioribacter sp.
GAGTGATCGGTTAAACCAAATTAATATTGATTTAGCTCTCCGGCAGAATCTTTTTCTTGAGCTTACAATCACAGAAAAAAGTAAGAAGAGAACACGCGAACTATATGAATTTTCTAAAGTTAATAATCTGAAGATTGTTGCTGTTCACCCGGCATATTTTATTAAGCCCGATGACTTTCTTCTGCATAAAGTTGTATCCGCCATAAAGCTTAATACAACGCTCGAGAATCTCGCAAATGAAATGACGGTTGATGAAGAATATCATTTAAAGACTCACGATGAGTTGATAAAAGAGTGGCGTTCGTTACCCGAAGCAGTCTGGAACGCCGAGCGGATCGCTCAATCGTGTAATGTAGAACTTGATATCGGTCGTTACAAATTTCCTGTATTCCCTCTCCCGCCTGAAGAATCGGCATTTTCGTTTCTATGGAAGATTGCATTCCGCGGACTGGAAGAGCGTTACAAGCCGATAACCGATGCTGCAGTAAAACGCCTTCAATACGAGCTGGAAGTGATTGACGAAATGGGCTTCTGCGATTACTTCCTGATTGTCTGGGATATTATACGCGAGTCGAAAAACCGCGGTATGATGCACATAGGAAGAGGTTCGGCTGCAAACAGTCTGGTTTCTTACTGTCTCGGATTTACAGAAGTCGATCCGCTGAAGTATAACCTTTATTTCGAGCGGTTTTTGAATCGCGGACGACTCTCTCCCCCGGATGTAGATCTCGACTTTTCATGGAAGGAACGGGATGAAATAATAAAGTATGTGTATGAAAAATATGGTTACGATAAAGTTGCGATGATCTCTACAACGGTTACATTCCGGGCACGTTCGGCTTTTCGAGAAGTTGCAAAAGTATTCGGTATATCGGAAGGAGAAATTTCGAAGTACAGTAAATTCATTCCGTGGACGAGTGCAAAGAACCTGATAAACATAGCTGAAAAATTTCCGGAGACACGCTCACTAAATTTTAAGAATGAACCATGGGAAACGATAATCGAAATCGCTTCAAAGCTTTCAGGTTTTCCGAGGCATTTGAGTATTCACCCATCAGGAATTGTAATTACACAGAACCCAATAACTAATTATGTTGCACTCGAATATGCAAAGAATAAAGGGTTAGGATTGATTATTACTCAACCGGATATGTATCCGATTGAAGACTTAGGATTGATAAAAATCGATTTGCTCAGCCAGCGTTCCTTAGGAGTTCTTAAAGAAACAATGAACAGAATAAACAATAATTCCCCGGCCGATGAATTACAAAGCAAGATATTCAAAATCTGAAAAAAAGTTTTTGTTGGAATCTTAGATATGTTGAAAAAAGCATCTGGGTATGAATTGCAGAGGGGTTAGCAACCATACCCATTTGCCTGGAAGGTGTGACTACGGCACCTTCACTTTGAAATTAAATTTTGAACAAGAAAAATGAATAGAAAGCATTAAAAGAATTGATAAACTGATAAATAATAATGCCTTCACTTTTATAAATTCCTACTAATTCTCTCATGTTATTACTATTGTATTCCGGTTTTATCTTTTTTCTAATCAACTTTCTTACTCATTTTTTTTGAAGAATTTTTTCTTATAATCTCTAACTCTCGAATGCAATCTAAAACATCAAATCAAAGAATTTTATAACAGAAACTATGAAACGATTGTCATAGGAAATGTGACAAAAAACATGTGTGTTTTATATTGTGTAATCGGACAATAACTATGGTGAAATTTTAGAAAAGAGCTTTATAGATAATGTTTTCAGGATTAGAAAAACTTATCAAGAATAATGAATATTAATTACATAGCTATTTAAAATGCAAAACCCGATACGTAATATCGGGTTATTGTGGGAGCTAATGGATTCTCCCATCGGGATGCCTTCGGCAGAACCAACGACCCTCTGCTTTAGAACTAATTTAAAATACAAAACCCGATACTTAATATCGGGTTGTTGTGGGAGCTAATGGATTCGAACCAATGACCCTCTGCTTGTAAGGCAGATGCTCTGAACCAG
>CAZEBL010000377.1:0-1999 GCA_964510325.1 uncultured Melioribacter sp.
GAATTAGCGTTAACAGAAGGATCGTTGAAATACTCTTTTGCAACACCGTTCTGATCTATACCATTTTTATTTAAGTCGTACCACTGACGCAGTTTATCCCTGTTAATTAACGGATACATTTTGTATAAATCATACATCTTTCTGGATTCCGGTGAAGAATCTAAAAATTCACTAAGGGATAAAGTATTAATTTTAGGATCGGCTAAATATCTTTTATAGAATGCTTCAAAGAAAGTTCCGTTGAAATTTTTTGCTTTAATTGAACCATCAGCTAATTTTTCGTAAGGTCTCCAATAACCCAAATAATATGGAGAGTATAATTCAGTATTTGCATTAGTTCTGGTCTTAGCTTTATAACTCGTTCCAAATTTAAATTCACCGGCTATATCGTTACTAAATGCATAATTATAAATGGCGTTCAAGAAGGCAGCTTTGTCTTTATCAAGATTATTCTGGGTGCGGTAATAAGCATTATATAATGTAGAACTCGGGAAATTATTCCATGCTTCGTCGATAATTCTTTCTGGATTGGTTTTAATTCTTGGAGGATTTTTCATACCAGATGTATTGGTAGAAGCTTCAAGAAAATCGAGCTGATAATCATAAGGGAATTTAGATATCGATTGCGCAAATGACAATCCCCAGTTTAGTCGCAAATCAAATAAATTATTATCTCCTGTCAATGCTGTATTAAACTGACTTATTTCCCGTTCTCTGTCCCTATAAGTATAAGTCACCGAACCACCTGTTCCGCCGCCGGCTGGATAATCCCTTGAATGTACTAAGTAATCACGGTTAGTGCTATTAAATACAGTGTTTAATTTAATTGATCCATTATCTGGAGTATTTACATCGAGCAGAAGACTAAAGCCATTTCTTTTTCTAATTTCATCTGTAAACTCAAGTGTAAAATTGTTAATGACGTAATCCGTTTGATTATTTAATGTCTGATCATAGTCGAGATCGATTCTTTCATTACTTCTTATTTTTTGTTCGATGTTACCTGTTAACTGAACACCCAATAAATCATCGAAAAATCTCTCGCCATATTTGAATGAAAAATCATATTGACCGAATGATTGCATAAGATCATTATAATTTCCTTTTGCCAGGACGGTTATTTCTCTTAATGAAGGAGCTTTCTTTGTAACAAGATTAACACTTCCGGCAATAGCATCCGCATCTTTATCGGCGGTTAATGCTTTAAATAATTCTATTCCGGCTAAAGAGCTTTGTGATATTGTTGAAAGATCGAGTCCTCTACTGGTTGCATCTGTAGAAGCAATTTTAATTCCATCAATAGTAAAATTTGTGTACTTATCTTCCAATCCTCTTAAAATAATTTTGTTAGCTTCACCGCCGGATCGAATAATTGAAACACCGGGTAAACGTCCGATTGCTTCGGCAGCATTAACATCCGGCAGTTCTTTTATCTTTTCTTCCGAGACGACATTAACAATTGTATTAGAAGTTAATTGCTGATTTATTGCTGCAGCTTGACCCAGTGCCTGGGCTGTTACAATTACTGTTTCACCTTCTAATACATCAGGGACTAAGGTAACATTTAATTCAAGAGTTCGGTTATTCTGGATTGTAATTGGAATTTCTTTTGTTAGATAGCCAATGTAGGAAACTCTTAAAGTATATTTTCCTTCTGGAACTTTGGTAATTCTATAAGTGCCTTCAATGTCAGTAGCACTACCTAATGATGTCCCAAGTATAAAAACATTTGCACCAATCAAACCTTTATTAGTAGTAGAATCTTTTACTTCTCCACGAAGACTTCCCTGTGCGAGAATTGCATTTGAGATAAGTAAAGATGAAAATAAAATTATCGTAAAGAACTTTTTCATATAGACTCCCTGATGGGTAATGAATTAAAATTGTAGTAAATAATGGTAAAGTGGATTAATAAATGATATGGAAAAACTGAAGCCCACAACTTTTTTCTAGTTGAAACGCTCATTAATTTACTCGGATAGAAATAGTTTACTTTATT
>CAZEBL010000378.1:0-1993 GCA_964510325.1 uncultured Melioribacter sp.
TTTGGTGACGGTTATTACCTGTGGAAGAACTTTATATTCTACTTTTACTTTTCCTCTGGATACTTTATTGAAATAATTTTTTGCAAACTCGAGATGATCTTCAAAATAGTTAGAATCGTGAGGAAGTGGATCTAAAATTGTATCTCCGTAAAATTTTGTAAAGTGAGAACCAAACTTTCCAGTACCGGTAGTTCCATCATATTTATCTTCCTGAAATTCTACCATTACTGCTAAAATTTTGATTACACTTTCTCCGGTAGAATTAGAATTAACTAAAAATGAATTATTAATTCGATTAACAAAAGATTGGGCAGATAGACTGCCCAATGCAAGAGTAAATGATATGAATAGAAGTAACTTCTTCATAAATTTTTATATACCGCGCGGAAATCCGGGAGTTGTTTTTGGTTGCGAACCCCAACCAATTAGAAGTGAAAATCTGAGTGTATTATTTAACGGGTGATTTTCAGCTCCTTTAAACACATCAGTCGTAATATAACTGAAATCGAAACCATAAGAATCGTAACGGATACCTGCACCAAGCGTAACAAATTTTCTGTTTCCGAATGATGGATCTTCATAAAAGAATCCGGCACGCAGAGCAAACTTAAATCCTTCAGCTTCACTTCCATACCAGTATTCCATTCCCATCGAAGTAACAATATCTCTAAGCTCTTCACCAAATGATTGATCGAACCATGCAGTAAAAATTGTTTCATAAAAGTCTTTTCTCTTTTTCTGAGTCTGCGTAGTATCAACCGTACCTCTGAAAGCTTCACCTTTATCAACAAGTAACTTGCTAAAATCAACAGTATATGTAAGTGAATTGTAATCATCTTCGAATAAACGGGCAGCAATTCCAAGCCGGAAGTTTGTTGGGATAGGATCGGCTTGCGCTTGATCGATATAATAAATTTTAGGACCGATATTGCTGAGATTAAAACCGATGCTAAAATTATTTCCAATATCACCAATCAAAGGTAAATCCAATTTTGTAGGGCGCCACATCGCACCAATATCAAAACTTACAGATGTAGCAACTCCCGAACCTTGCTCGGCTTCAGTTGGTTTATCTGCAAGACGGCTATGGATTACTCTAAAATTAAACCCCAAACCCCAATCGCTGCTAAGCTTGGTTGCATAACCTAATGTAAGAGCCGCATCAAATGAACGGAAAGTTCCAATTGGATCCGGAGAGTTTGAACCTGTTCTAACAAATTCCCCATAATTCATATATGTTACACTTGCAGTAATACTTCCATCCAAGTCTTCTATGTATTGACGGTATGTTGCATAATCGTAAAAGAGATCCAGATTAAACATCGGGAGCCAGTTGCTGTGAGTAAAACCAACCTCTGAACCGGTTAAGAATGCTATTCCGGCTGGATTCCAGAAAATTGCAGCCGAATTATCAGCAAGTCCTGCACCAGATTCACCTAAACCACCAGCTCTTGAATCGGGAGCTAAAAGTAAAAATGGTACTGCGGCTTCACCCTGTGCTTTTACTTCATTAATCATTCCGATGCCAATAATGCATAGAATCATTATGATAAATATTCTTTTCATTTTATAACCTCCATAAAAGTGGATTTCATCTATGTAAATAAGTTTATTTAATTACTGCCAATTTTCCAAGAACATTATTTTTGAAACGTCCGTCGTAAGATTCAACTGTTAGGCGGTAAAGATATGTCCCGTTACCAATATTGTTTCCGTCATTATCTCTTCCATCCCAATCAATTCTTACAAATTTATTCAACAGATCTCTTTCTTCTATTTCTTTTATTAATCTACCGGCAATAGTGTAGATTTTTATTTTAACATTTATTGCATCTGTAATGTTATGTTGAAAAGTAAAAGTTGTACTGGAAGAAAAAGGATTCGGATAATTATAAACATCCCTAAGAGCAATTCCGTTCAATGAATTTACAACAGAAAAATTTGCTTCCTGAACAGAAAAATTATTGAATACATCCCAGGCTTTTATTTTAAT
>CAZEBL010000379.1:0-1982 GCA_964510325.1 uncultured Melioribacter sp.
CATACACGATATAAATGCAGTAAGAAATGTGTTGGCAAATCATAAGTTCGACTCCGTTGTAGATTGGATAGCTTTCACCGAAAATGATGTTAAACGTGACTATGAACTCTTTAATGGAAAAACAAAGCAATATATTTTTATAAGCTCGGCTTCAGCATATCATAAACCACCTGTAAAATTACCGATAACAGAAGATGTTCCCCTTGTAAATCCGTTCTGGAAATACTCTCAAGCAAAAATTGATTGCGAAAATTATTTACTGGATAAATTTACCAACGACAATTTCCCGGTTACAATCTGCCGTCCCTCACATACTTACGACAAAACAAAACCGGCATTAAGAGTAGGATATTTACCATTTCATAGAATGAAAAACGGCAAAAAGATTATTATTCACGGTGATGGAAATACTCTCTGGACTTTAACACACACAAAAGATTTTGCAAGAGGATTTATAGGATTAATAGGTAATTCCAAAACCATCGGAGAAGCTTATCACATTACTTCGGACAAAACAATAACATGGAATCAAATAGCGGAAATATTAGCAGACAAATCCGGTTATGAATTAAACCCTATTCACATACCGATTGAGTTTATTGCTAATTACGATAAAGATTGGGGCGCTGAGCTTTACGGCGATAAAGCTTATGATACTTATTTCGACAATTCCAAAATAAAAAGTATCGTTCCGGATTTTAGAGCCGAAATTAATTTCGAAAAAGGCGCGGAAGAAATTGCGGATTGGTTCAAACAACCATCCAATCAAATTGTAAACGAATCCTTAGATAATATGATGGACCTGATAATTAGTAATTACGAAAAACTAAAAGGTTAGCAAGCAGTGAAAAAAGTATTTACAATTTTATTGTTATTTATTTCTCTTTCCTCTGCACAAGACAATGCACCGCTAGTTACATTAGCCCGAACTGAAGTTCATAAAATCACTTCTAAATATAATAATGTTACTTACCCAATTTTTGTATCGCTTCCTTCGGGATATAATTCAACGGATAAAAATTATCCAGTTGTTTACATGCTGGACGCATATTCATCTTTTGGGATTGTTACACAAATGGCAAAACTTCTTGCCTTCAATAAGGAATTGCCGGAATTAATCATTGTTGGAATGTCTTCCGAAGGAGGGTCACGGGAATTCAATTATAACCGTGCACGGGATTATACACCGACTTCAATTTCAGCAGACAAAATTCCAGAGGGATTCGAATCGATGATCCCGGCATCCGGCGGCGCTTCTAAATTTTTAGATTTTATTACAAAGGAATTGATTCCATTTATCGAACCCAAATACAGAGTTGATAATAATGATAGAACGATAATTGGTCACTCGCTTGGTGGACTGTTTGTTGGATATACATTATTTCAGGGACAAAATATTTTTAAACGATATGTAATGATTAGTCCCGCTCTCTTTTGGGATAATAATTATCTACTTAAGCAGGAAAAAAATTTTCATGCTAAAACAAAATCTCTAAATGCAATAATTTATACATCGGTCGGCTCGCTCGAAGAAAGCAAGTTCTTAGAGACATGGAAAGAATTTACCGGTTCATTAAAAAAACATGAATACTCCGGCTTAAATCTATCGGCTGAAATTTCTCCCAACGAAACACATTATACAATTATTCCGCACCTTGCTACCCGGGGTTTAATCTCTGTATTTAAACCATAATTGCTCTCTAAATTATTACACTATTTCTCTATATTATTGATGAAAGAAAATTGATAGATTTAAGAGGACAAAAAAGGAATAGTAAATGAAAAAGATTGCTTTATTTATTATTACAATTATCTTATTTGCAAGCTGCGAAGATAATCCCGTGGGAAGTTTATCGGACAAAGCTGCGGTTGAACTTGAAAAATGGAAATCCCTTAGAATAAATAGTTATACTATTACACAACAGCGTATTGCAAATTTTGTGGGCTCGGATAAATATGTAAGAGTTTATGTGTCTAATAAT
>CAZEBL010000380.1:0-1970 GCA_964510325.1 uncultured Melioribacter sp.
ATCTTAAAAAAATATTTTTCAATACTTCTTTTTTTACTTGCATTGTTGCAAGTAGTTATATGCTTTAAGACATATAACAGCGAAGGGGGGTTTAAAGTTTTATAAAAGGGTTGCATTTTAAAATTAATTTATCGTATATTTGCGATGAACGATAAAGGAGTATGTATGGCTACCTCAAAAACAGAAGAATTTACACAGGAAGAAATATGGCTTGCAGATGTTTCTAAAACTCTTTCGCACCCGGCAAGAATCCGTATTCTGAAAATATTAAATGAAATGAATTCGTGTATGGTGGGAACTATTGTAGATAAACTTCCGCTTGCACAAGCAACCGTATCACAACACTTAAAAGAACTTAAACGCGTTGGACTGATTGAAGGTGAAATAGACGGACCTAAAATTTGTTACTGCATAAATAATCAAACATTGCAAAAAGCTAAATCGGCATTAGATAAATTATTTTCTAAAATAGGGTGCTGTTAAAAAAATAAGTCGGAGGGAAAAATGGATCACGTTAATGAATTAAAACAGATAGTAAAAAATAAATATGGTGAAATTGCAAAATCTTCATCAAGCAGCGGTTGCTGCGGACCATCATCATGCTGCGGTTCATCGGATAAC
This sequence comes from uncultured Melioribacter sp., assembly GCA_964510325.1. Taxonomy (GTDB): domain Bacteria; phylum Bacteroidota; class Ignavibacteria; order Ignavibacteriales; family Melioribacteraceae; genus DSXH01. The sequence goes on from CAZEBL010000380.1 coordinate 622, forward strand.
AACATTGTTGGTTACACAGTAATGAAAGATGAATATGATCATCTTGAGGGATATGTAGCAGAAGCTGATCTCGATTTGGGTTGTGGGCTGCCGACTGAATTTGCAGGAATTAAAGAAGGAGATACAGTTGTTGATCTTGGAAGCGGCGCCGGGAATGATGTCTTTGTCGCACGTGCAATGGTAGGCGATAAAGGGAAAGTGATTGGCATCGACATGACAGAAGAAATGATTGACAAGGCAAATAGCAACAATAGAAAACTTGGTTTTTCCAATGTTGAATTCAAATTCGGAGATATTGAAAATATTCCATTGGAAAATTCTATTGCTGATGTTGTTGTTAGTAATTGTGTTCTTAACCTTGTCCCCGATAAAAAGAAAGCCTTTGCTGAGATATATAGAATACTAAAATCGGATGGACATTTTTGTGTTTCGGATATTGTAATAAAAGGTGATTTACCTGTAAGTCTTAAAAAATCTGCAGAGATGTATGCCGGATGCGTTGCCGGCGCAGTTCAACAGGAAGAATATCTTGGGATTATAAAAGAATCCGGCTTTAAAAATATCCGGATTGATAAAACAAAAGTTATTGAACTGCCCGACGAAATATTAAAAGATTATTTAAGCGATACAGAGATTAGAAATTACAGAAAAAGCGAGTCGGGGATTATCAGTATTACTGTTTCTGCATATAAATAAGGTAATTGTAATGCCTAAAAATATTTTTATAAATTTATAATGTTTATTATATTTCGTCCAACAACGAAATGAATTATGGAAGAGAAAGTTAAATTTTTCAAAGCGTTATCGGATTCTAACCGTTTAAGAATCATTAAGATGCTTCAGACAAGGCCCCTTTGCGTCTGCGAAATTACTAATGTGCTGGGACTTGCAACATCCACAGTTTCCCAGCACTTAAAAGTTTTGAAAGAAGCCGGATTTGTTCTTGAGGAAAAAGAGGGGAAATGGGTTAATTATCTTATCAACCCGAGACCTTCCGATTCGAGAATTTCTTCACTTCTTTCGTCTCTCGATTTCTGGATCGCGGATCAATCGGTAATTATTGATGATAAGAAAAAAGTATTGGAATCCGATCGTAATATAATTTGTGCTAAATAAATTTTTTTAATTAACATTTCGGTAAATAACGAATCAGGTTAATATGAACTGGAAAGAACAATATAAATCATTCCTCTGGATTTTTGGATTTTTCCTCTTTGCTTATTTCATGCCGATTGAAACGGCGTCATTCAAATCTGCAATTTATGAAGCATTTAATCTTGCAAAATGGTACGCACGCGAACATGTGCTGTTGTGTTTAATACCGGCATTTTTTATTGCCGGTGTAATTG
>CAZEBL010000381.1:0-1965 GCA_964510325.1 uncultured Melioribacter sp.
ACGGATTTGCCAAAGTAACGATGCTCAACAATTATCTGATTGGCACCTAAAATTCTCGAAAGTTCTGTTTTAGAATTTCGATTTGCCGAATATCCTTCAGTTACAAATACCATTGGTTTAGAAAAATCTATGTGCGATAGGAAAATACGCTGTGTGAATTTTTTGCTTTTGGGATTCTTATGATCAAGCGGTTGGGTTATTAGTATTTCATATCCTTCCTTATACGTTGTATCAACTCTAACCGGCTGAATAGTTGTAATTTCTTTGAAGGATTTTAACTTTTTGAATAATTCTGTTTCGGTTTGCGAATAGGAGATTGAATAAACAAAGAGGATTAGAATTAAGAAATTCAAATAACGTTTCATGTTCACTCCTTAAAAAAACTTCCCTTCGGAGAAGGGAAGTTATTAGAAAAGATGTCTAACTATTTCTCATTCATAAATGGATAACGGTAATCTTTAGGCGGAATAAAATTCTCCTTAATTGTTCGGGCAGAAACCCATCTTATAAGGTTTAGATAACTTCCGGCTTTATCATTTGTACCGCTTGCTCTTGCACCGCCGAATGGCTGCTGACCAACAACGGCTCCGGTCGGCTTATCATTAATATAGAAATTACCGGCTGCGTGTGTTAATGCCTTATCAGCTTTTTCAATTGCGAATCTATCTTGTGCAAAGATAGCGCCTGTTAAGGAGAATGGTGAAGTCTGATCGCAAAGTTGTAATGTCTCTTCATATTTATTATCATCATAAACATATAATGTTAATACCGGTCCGAAGATTTCTTCTTCCATCGATTTGAATTTTGGATTGGTCGTTTCGATTATTGTCGGCTCAATGAAATATCCTTTTGAACTGTCGTAACCGCCGCCGGCGATAATTGTAGCGTCGTTCGATTTCTTAGCATATTCTATGTATCCTGTAATTGTATCAAATGCACCTTTATCAATTACAGCATTAAAGAAATTAGTGAAGTCGCGCGGATCACCCATCTTTATTGTCTTCAATTCGGCAAGAATATATTCTTTTAATTTCGGCCAGATCGATTTAGGAATATAAGCGCGTGATGCGGCAGAACATTTCTGTCCCTGGTATTCAAACGCACCGCGGATCATTGCAACACCTAATGCTGTAATGTCTGCACTTGAATGTGCGAAGATAAAATCTTTACCGCCGGTTTCACCAACAATGCGCGGATATGATTTATACTTTCCTAAATTGTTTGCTGCAGTTCTCCACATAGATTGAAACGTTGGCGTTGATCCGGTAAAGTGAATTCCTCCGAAGTATTCGGAATCCATTACAGGATTACCGACTTTTGATCCGGAACCTGGAACGAAATTAATTACTCCTTCAGGAAGACCCGCAGCTTCTAACAATTTCATAATCCAGTAAGCCGAGTAAACGGAACTTGAAGCGGGTTTCAATAACGCAACATTACCCATTATTGCTGGAGCTGTTGGAAGATTTCCGGCGATAGAAGTAAAATTGAACGGAGCTACAGCAAAAATAAATCCTTCGAGTGGACGATATTCGGATCTGTTCCACATTCCAAAAGGAGAGTGGAGCGGCTGCTGCTGGTAAATTTGCATTGCATAATAAGAATTGAATCGGAAGAAATCTGCAAGTTCTGCAGCAGAATCAATTTCTGCCTGGAAAGGATTTTTGCTTTGTCCAAGCATAGTTGCAGCATTTAGAATATATCTCCATTCTGAAAGTGCCAGTAGATCGGCAGCTTTCAAAAAAACAGAAACACGATCCTGCCAATCCATTCTGGACCATGTCTTATGAGCATCCATCGCAGAATCGATTGCCATCTTAACTTCTTTCTCGCCAACTTTATGATATTTTGCAAGAACATGTTTGTGGTCGTGCGGCATTACACAGTTATCGGTATCTCCGGTTCTTATTTCTTTTCCGCCGATTATTATCGGGATATCAATTTGTTGATTTGCTAATTCATCTA
>CAZEBL010000382.1:0-1950 GCA_964510325.1 uncultured Melioribacter sp.
AGAAGAAAAACTAAATACTCATTTGAAAACAAGGAACGGATTAGTGTTTCGAGTTGAGAACTATAATTAAAGTAAAGAAACAGGAATAATAAAATAAAAGAGAGAATACCTTTAGAGATTCCTACAGTAAGTTTAATTTTATTATATTTTTTTGCTTTAGTCTGGTTCAATACGTTGAATGATTATTTAGTATTTGAGAATTATATCAACCCAAAAACATTTTTAGGAATCCATCCTACCTTTCCATCAGCAAGCCGAATTTTATACCATTCGTTAACCTGATCTTCAACAGTAAATTTAATTCCTTCGTGAATCACAAAAATGTCGTTGCTCTTAAAATCCGGTGCTCCTTTAACTGAATAAATTTCCTCTGTTAGAATTCCATAATTTGTAACAGCTTCGTGATTATAGCGGGAAATCAGAATGACAACAACGATTATAAATACTGCTAAGGATAAGGATCCGACCATTAATGAAATCCTCTGAATCTTTGCTCTTTTGGCAAAGTAGAACAGTCCAATTGATCCAAGTAATATCCAGAAGATTAAAACAGTAATTAAGGCCCATCCCGATGTTGAGAAAGAGGTTATTAATAAATTCCACCATTCAACAATAAATAGTTTGGGCAGTTCAGAAATTTTATCAACAGTCCGTGCATTGGCAATTCTTAAATTATATGAGATATCATCATCGCCGGGCGAAAGTTTAAGTCCCTTTTCATAATTTAAAATAGCATCCCCCAGGTTACCCGCCTTAAAATATGCGTTGCCAAGATTATAATACAGGGATGAACTCTCATACCCTTGTGAAAGTATTTTTGTATAAGTTGATATTGCTTCATCATACTTTTGTTCCTGATATAACCTATTGCCTTCCTTAATTAAATCATCCGGTGATTGAGCAAAGAGACCTGTCGATAAAACAAAAAATGAAATAGCAACAATCAGGATACTGTATATTGTAACAAACCGGTAAGAAGAATTATCTGAATAATTAATGATTTTTTTCATCGCTTCTTCTCCAGTAAGGAATCTACTTCAACAATCAATTTAACAGCTTCATTATAGATTTCGGTTGCAGATGCAGATGTTTCACCCTGAGGTGCAAAGCGAACGAACTCACATTTTTCTGCAATTTCTCTTACCCTTGAAATTAAATTTTCGTTTACATTCTTTTTGCCAAGTTTCTCCAAAGCACTTTCAAGAGTGAATTCAGATTTTTGTATACTTAATTTATCTTCAAGATACCCATAAAGTGCCTGAGATAGTTCCGAATAAAATTCAGAAATATTGCTCTGGTCCAATGCACGCTTAGCTAATTTCAATCTTAGACGAGCTGCTTTTTCAGCTTTCTGAAATTTTAGCAACTGTAAGTTTCCATAAAGTTTTTCCTGTCTCTTTCTATAACCTATAGCAGTCACTAACAATATTACAGGTAAAACCAGCGATAACCAGAACCATGCATTAATTATTGAGTTTTCCTGTCGAGGTCTTAAATTAAAATCCGAAGTTTTAATAAATCTAATATCTTCATTCAATAATCTAACATCTGATTTTGAATAATTTCCGGCAATCAGTTCGTATTGTCCTTCTCCTTTTACAACATTTATCTTAAATGCCGGTGAGTTTAATGTAATATATCTTCTTTGTTCCGGATTGAAATAAGAAAATTCCATGGAAGGGATTTCTATATCGCCAGCAACTCTTGGTACAATTAAGTACTCAATAATTTTCTGACCAGATACAACCGGGCCTTTATTAACATTATCATATACTTTAGGATCATACTTATCAACACCCGAAGGTAATTGCGGTTCAGGTGCTTTTAACAACTGAATATTACCACTACCTGAGAGAGTTAATCTTAGCATTATGCTTTCGTTCGTAACAACTTTATTCTTATCTATTTCTGCTTTGAAGCTGAAATTACCTACGGCACCATTATAAGATG
>CAZEBL010000383.1:0-1928 GCA_964510325.1 uncultured Melioribacter sp.
GCAGTTTATATAATGCTATTTGGTCTAATGATGATAAATACCTTTTCTTAATAATTAAGAATAATTTACACTCCAAAGTTTCAGTAGCCAATCAGCAGGAATTAATGGTGATTGATACAGAGCAAAAAAAACTAATAAAAACATTTCATAGCAATAATTATCAAAATATATTAGCCAACGGAAACTACATCTTTTATGAAACTATTATGGATGGTGAATCGGTGATTTCTGTTTATGATTTATTAAATGACGATATTTACGATGTTATTAAAATGTCGGGCGGCTGTGCATTATACAACTTAGTTAAGTGAACAAATGAAAACCTATTTCAGAATATTAAATTATATTAAACCTTACTGGAAGCATTTAACAGCATCAGTAATTTTTTCAATTTTTCAGGCACTGCTCAATGGCGCTTCTATTTATCTTGCTATTCCACTGCTGGATACACTCTTTCAACAAGCCGGGGTTTCATCGTCCGATTCCTCATCTGTAAGTCGAAATGTTTCCTCACAGTCATCTGGTTCTATTGGCGGAATAATAAATGACGTAATCAATTATTTTAAGGAAATTATTTTCAGCGGCGAGACCTCGGAAATTCTTCTTAAGATTTGCATATTAATTGTTATTGCTTTCCTTGGCAAGAATTTATTCGGTTATCTTCAATCTTATTACCTTGCATTTGTTGAACAGGGAATGATACGCGATTTACGTAATGAATCTTATAAGCATCTTCACAAGTTACCGATGAGCTATTTTAAGAATGAAAAAACCGGTAATCTTATTTCTAGAATTACAAATGACGTTAACATGGTTAACACAAGTGTTTCTGCTGTGTTCTTAAACATGATTAGAGAACCATTGACGATTATTGTATTTATCGCAATAGCTGTATCAATTAGCTGGCAATTAACATTGTTTTCTCTTATCGTGTTGCCATTTTCTTTGATCATAATCAGTTACATCGGTTTGATATTAAGGAAACAAAGCGGTCTACTTCAGCAAAAAATGGCCGATATTACTACAAGTCTTCACGAGACAATTACCGGTGTAAAGATTGTAAAAGCCTTTGGAATGGAAGAATATGAAAATAAAAAGTTTTTCAGCGAAACTAACCAGTTCTTCAGACTTGTTTTAAGAATTACACGTATTAGAAATATCTCCAGTCCCGTAACAGAGTTTTTAAGTGTAATAGTTGGTGTTGTTATTATTTATTTTGGTGCTCAGCTTGTACTGGTAGATAAGTCAATTAAACCGAGCGAGTTCATAACTTTTCTGTTTGCAATCTTTCAACTGATGCCCCCGGTAAAGGAGTTGAGCAGTGTAAATAACCGCATTCAGGAATCGAGTGCTGCTGCCGATAGAATATTTGAAATTCTTGATACGGAACCGAAAATAAAAAATGTTCAGTCACCGGTTTCCGTAAATGGTTTTAACGATAAAATTGTATTTGATAATGTTTCATTTCATTACGATGATTCAGATGAACTTATTCTGGATGGAATCAACCTTGAAGTTAAACGTGGTTCTATAATTGCAATTGTTGGAAGCAGCGGTGCCGGTAAAACAACCATGGTGGATCTTCTTCCAAGATTTTATGACCCTACATCTGGAGCAATTTTACTGGATGGCCTTGATATAAGAAAAATAAAAATTGAAGATTTGAGAAAGTTAATGGGAATTGTAACCCAGGAAACAGTCCTTTTTAATGAATCGGTTATTAGTAATATTGCCTATGGATTGGAAGATTGTGATAAAGAAAAAGTAATAGCAGCTGCTAAAGCCGCAAATGCACATAATTTTATAAATGAATTACCATTTGGTTACAATACAATAATAGGAGAAAAGGGGACTAAACTTTCAGGTGGTCAGCGTCAAAGAATTTCAATTGCGCGGGCATTACTAAAAAACCCGCCGATAATGATTCT
>CAZEBL010000384.1:0-1893 GCA_964510325.1 uncultured Melioribacter sp.
TCAGCATCAAGAACATACGTCTTAACATCCCAGTTACTTGCAGCAAGAGCCAGCAACTTGCCAAGTTGTCCCCCGGCAATTATACCAAGTTTGAATTCTGATGTTACGAGTTGTTCCATAATAAATATTGAAATCCGAAAATGGCTACGCTAATTATAATTTTACCTGGTAAATACTAAATACGTTATATAGCTGATGTAAAAGAGTAAGAGAATAATTCCTTGCCATCTTTCAAGAACATGTTTTTTTCCTACATACATTGCAAAGAAAAGAATGATGCTTGCTAGAATGTTCACAAACAAATCCGCGTTACTCGCCATATTAAATGGAAGGGGTCTTATAATTGCGCTTGCGCCAAGAATCCAGAAAACATTAAAAATATTAGAGCCGACAACATTTCCAATAGCTATATCAGTTTGTTTCTTATAAGCTGCAACCGCTGAAGTTGCTAATTCGGGAAGTGAAGTACCTACAGCAACAACCGTCAAACCGATTAACGATTGACTTACATTAAAGCTCTCTGCTATTTTAACAGCACCATCAACAATCCACTTACCGCCGAAGACCAATCCGGTTAGTCCTAACAAAATATATGCAGCTGATTTAAAATAACTTAATTCTTTTACCGGAGTCTCGTTTATATCATTATCAGATTTAGTTATGCTGAATGTGTAATAAAGAAATATTATAAAGAACCCAAGGAAAACAAGTCCGTCTATTCTCGTAATTACAGAATTTGAACCGCCATCAATCAATACATCGTTTGCAGTAATTGCCACGAGTAATGCCGCCAGCAGACTAAAAGGAATCTCTTTTAATACTGTATTCTTCTTAGCAGAAATGGGATAAATGATTGCTGCAATTCCCAGTATTAAAAGTATATTCGCAATATTACTTCCGAGAACATTACCAATTGCTATTTCTGTGTTCCCGTTTATAGAAGCAAAGAAGTTTACAATGAATTCGGGAGCCGATGTTCCAAAAGCAACAATCGTTAATCCGATTACAATATTAGAGATGTTAAGTTTTCTTGCAACAGAAGAGGAACCGTCAACCAGCAGATCCGCTCCTTTTATCAATATGAAAAACCCGACAACAAAAAGAATATATGTTAGCATAAATTTAGATCGCTTTTTAAGTTGTTTTTATAGATAATAAAATTCTTGGTTATAAAGTTCATTTGTAATTAAATAAACTCCTGGTCAAAAGTAACGCTGGATAATTCTTATGGATTAATCTTCCATATTTTGTCGGCAGCTTTTAAGTATTCCGGAAGAGCCGCAGATCCATACCATGGTATTAACTCTACATCAAAAATATTTGCTTTAACCGCCGGATCTGTACTAACAAGCGACCTGGCTTCTTCAATATCTTTAGCATTAAGAATAAAAAGACCGCGGTATTGTAAATCATTTTTACCGAATGGACCCGCAACAATTAGTTTTTTTTCCTCCACCAACCGGTTAATGTTTTTCATATGACCCGCAAATAAACTATCCCTTATTTCTTTTTCCTGGGGATTGTAGGAGCCGGTTTTCAGAATTACAAAGACATAGGATTTCATTCCATAATCGTCCGCACCCAAACTTTTTGCAAGGGTCGAGTCGTAATTAACATTCCTTATCTGGCTAAAATTTATTGACGAAGAAATTAAGAAGAAAAGAAGCAGATATATTTTTTTCATAATTTTTCCTAGAATATTTTGTTAGACAATACAATTTTACAAATATTATAGTTAGTTTTTTGAAAAATATTAATGGTGAAAAATTATGCAGACAATTCTTGGCGCCGGCGGCGGTGCAGGAACAGAGATAACAAGAGAGTTATCCTACTATACAAAATATATTCGCGTAGTAAGCCGCAATCCCAAAAAAGTAAATGAAACAGATCAGC
>CAZEBL010000385.1:0-1870 GCA_964510325.1 uncultured Melioribacter sp.
TTTTAAACCTTTTGAAATATTCCCAAGCTTTACAAGTGGAGTTCTTCCAATTGCATCAATAATATTTTCGTATCGATTATTTCTCATTGCGATCCTTTATACTAATTAAGTTAAGGGAAACTTATAACCTCTTAAAAATTCTTCTGCAGTCATAACTTTACGTCCTTCGAGTTGCAATTCAAGAATTTGCAAAATCATATTACCCGTTTTAAAATAAATTACTTTTTTTGTCTGCATAATCTTAATTGACATTTTTTTCTCTTCAGTAGAGTTTACATCGAGATCCATCCATTCATTTCCACTAAAAAGATTTTCATCGGTAACAACTTTTGTTTTTAATACCTTAATATTTTTTTTATTATGAATAAAAAAAGCAGCGGGATAGGGAGATAATCCGCGTACTAGATTATGAATTTGAATAGCAGGTTTGTTCCAATCGATCTGGCAAATATCCTTTGTAATCTTTGGAGCGGGTGAAGAAAGTGAACTATCTTGTTGAGTAACATTGGCTTTACCTTGTTCAATCATATCAACGGTTTTAAGAACTACATCCGAACCGACAATCATCATTCTATCGTGCAAAGAAGAAAAATTGTCATCATCATTAATAGAAATTTTTTCCTGTAAAATAATATTTCCAGTATCTAATTTTTCGTCAAGAAAAAAAGTAGTTACACCGGTTTCTTTGTCGCCATTTATTAATGACCATTGAATAGGTGCTGCACCGCGATATTTGGGTAGTAAAGAACCATGTAGATTTATCGAGCCGTAACGTGGTAGTGTAAATACCTCTTTAGGTAAAATCCTGAATGCAACAACAACAAAAAGATCGGGATATATTTCCCTCATTTGGTCAATGAATTCCTGATTTTTAAGATTAGCTGGAGTAAAAACTTTAATTCCACTATCGAGTGCAAATTGTTTTACAGGAGTATAAGAAAACTGGCGACCTCTTCCTCTTTCCTTATCGGGTGCGGAAACAACCGCTTCAATATTATGCGAACTTGATAATAATTTTTTCAAAGAAGGAATTGCGAATTCGGGTGTGCCCATGAATACTATTTTCATTTATGCAGCCATACAAAAAAATTATAATTGAGTAATCGGATAATCAATTTCTACTTTCCTGCTCTTTATCAATTTCAATTCATCCTGAAGTTGAGATTTTATTTCGTCATTCACCCTATCCGGAATTAATTTACCGATCAGGTGATCGTATTCATGTAAAATTACCCGAGCTAAAAAGTCGTCTGCTTCAAGTTCCATTAGTTGCTCATCAGTATTAAGGTAGCGGATCTTAATATTTTTTGCCCTTTCAACATCTGCTCTAAGATTCGGAAGACTTAAGCAACCTTCTTCAATTACAACTTTTTCGTCGGATTGAAGAACAATTTCCGGGTTAATAAAAATCATAGGTCTGAATTTTTCGTAACCTTCAACCCCTTTCAAATCAACAACAAATAAAGATTGATTAAACCCAACCTGGTTAGCAGCAAGCCCAACACCCTTTGCATTATGCATAGTATCGAGCATGTTTTTTATTTTCACAATTAACTCATCGGATACAGAATTAACCGGTTGAGTTTTCTGCCTAAGTATTTTATCCCCATATACTGTAATTGGTAATATTGCCATAAAGATTCCTTAATTTGATTCAGCTTGAACAACGACTGCGCTAAGATCTTTGAACAGATTAACTTCGGTAGCACAGAATAACATCCTAACAAGCAGCCGAAAAATAATCAACATTTGCTGAAGAATAAAGGATAAGAGAAGCATATAATAAGGTGTGCGGGGTATTGCCATTCCAATTATATTATAAACTACTGCACCAACACCACCAATTATTGCAACAATCAGAAATGCAGTG
>CAZEBL010000386.1:0-1804 GCA_964510325.1 uncultured Melioribacter sp.
TGATAGCTGAACCAAAAATGACATTGATTATGAAAGAGGTAATTAAAGCATTATGACACAGAGAAAATCAATTTACTATGCAACAGCCGGATTACTTGCAGTAATCATTTTTGCTTCCAACTTTTTAAGTACGGATCTCTTCAAAGCCGGTTATCAGAATTTTTCTGTGTGGTTTGTGCTCTCTGTCTTCTCATTTGCTTGCGGCTGGCTTATAAATAAAACTCTTGGTTATAATCATGGCGGCAAAGTAATTTTTTCTGTAATTGTTGCTTCAGTTTTTGTAAGTATTATTCTTGTTTCAATCTTCAGTGAGTACTTCGGTCTTAGTGAATTGATTGTTGAAAATATGATCCTATACGTCCTGCGTAATATTACTCTTGGCTCTATGGCATTATTCGGAATGGTAGTTTGCGAATTGATAATATTACAGAAAGACGGGGATAGCAATAAAAATAAACTGGAAGAAGTGAGAAGACTTATGGCAAATACTCATCACGAAGCTAAATTGATAATTGAAGATGCCAGACTTAAATCCGAGCAAATGCTTTATGAAACTCAACAGACCATAGATGATATGATTGAACGAAAGAACCTAATAGAAATTAGATTAAAAGAATTTATTTCTGCAGAAAAAGATTTGTTAAAAAAATATGAATCTGAAGAGGATTAAATTTACCCAATTTTGATAAGTAAACAACCAAAAACTAAAAACTAAATAAAAACTCAATTTGCAGAGACAAGAGATGTTTAAATCAATAGGCGATAAAATTAATTATCCAGAAATCGAAGAAAGAATTCTAAAATTCTGGCAAGAAAATAAAATTTTTGAAAAAAGTATTTCATCAAGAGATCAGAATAAACCTTTTACATTTTACGAAGGACCCCCAACTGTAAACGGAAGACCTGGTATTCATCATGTTATGGCAAGAACACTTAAAGATCTTGTATGCCGTTATAAAACTTTACAAGGTTACAGGGTTCACAGAAAAGCCGGTTGGGATACTCATGGACTACCAATTGAAATAGCACTCGAAAAAGATCTTGGATTTACTCAAAAATCCGATATTGAAAAATATGGTGTTGCCGAATTTAATAAGAAAGCCAAAGACCTTGTTTATCATCATATCGAAATGAAAGAGGGATGGCGGACTCTTACTGAACGCATGGGTTACTGGATTAACCTTGACGACCCTTACATAACATGTACAAATGAATATATTGAATCTGTTTGGTGGGCTTTATCTGAATATTATAAAAAAGGATTGATCTATAAAGGTTTCAAAATTGTTCCTCAATGTCCTCACTGCGAAACTCCTTTATCCTCACACGAACTTGCACTTGGTTACGATGATGTTCAGGACCCGAGCGTGTTTGTCAAATTTAAATTGAAGGATGAAGATGCATCCATTCTCGTCTGGACAACTACGCCATGGACACTTATATCTAACGTTGCACTTGCTGTTGGACCTGATATCGATTATGTAAAGATAAAACATGAAAAACATGGGACCCTTTATTTAGCAAAAGCAAGGTTGACTGTTATTAAAGAGGATTATTCTGTATTAGAAGAGTTGAAAGGGAATCAGCTTATAAATAAAAATTATGAACCTCTCTTCTCATATATACCTGTTGATAAAAAAGCATGGTATGTAATTCCGGGTGACTTTGTTAGCACAGAAGATGGAACTGGTGTTGTTCATATCGCTCCGGCTTTTGGTGCAGACGACTATGAAGTATCGCGTAAATTTGATTTACCATTTATTCAACCGGTTACTAAGAGCGGTCGATTTACAGATCAGGTTAC
>CAZEBL010000387.1:0-1777 GCA_964510325.1 uncultured Melioribacter sp.
ATTGCTTTAGTTTTGGAAGTAATTTTCTTTTCGATTTGAGTTGTATCGATGTTAAATGAAACCGGATCTATATCAACAAAAACCGGTTTAGCATTTAAACGAGCAACTACTCCGGCAGTAGCAAAGAATGAGTATGTAGGAACGATAACTTCATCACCCGGTTCAATATCCAGTGCCATTAAAGCGAGTAAAAGTGCATCAGTGCCAGATGAGACTCCAACTGCAAATTGACAATTAAGATAGTTGCAAATTTCTTCTTCTAATTTTGCAACATCGGGACCCATAATAAAATATTGAGAATCGATTACCTTTTGAACCGCTTCATCAACTTCTTTTTTAATTAATTGATATTGCCCTTTCAAATCGAGCAAAGGAACTTTCATATTTATCTCCTTAGATACGATAATTAGTTGTGCAAAATTAATTATTATAATGAAGCCAACCTAATAATTGAATTTAAATAGAAAGGTAAAAACCTACTACCAAATATTTTTTTATCAATCAATAATTCTATTTCCATTTGTTAATGATAGGTATTATATTTTGCCAACTTTTTCAATGATTCACAAAATAGCGGAGATATATTGAACTTATCTGAACAAATTCAAAAACTGAAAGCCGGATTCCATCCAACATTTTGGGTTGCAAATGTAATGGAATTATTCGAACGGCTTGCCTATTACGGTCAGCAGATTGTTTTTATGATTTACATGCGTAATGATCTCGGTTTTTCTGAAGCACAAGCAGGACAATTATCTGGTGTCTTTGGCGGATTAATATACCTTCTACCAATTCTCGGCGGAACACTTGCCGATAAATGGGGATTCAGACGGGCATTTAACGTTGCCTTTTCTATTCTTGCTTTAGGATACTTTTTAATTGGATCCGTTGGAATGAGTATGTTCAGCGGAGTTTATTCGGGATTAGATCAATACTGGTTATTAATGGTTTTCCTTGTTTTAACTGCATTCGGTGGTTCGTTCATAAAACCTTCTGTACTTGGTACTGTTGCCGCCACTTCAACATCCGAAACAAAATCACTCGGTTTTGCAATCTATTATTGGCTTGTTAATGCCGGTGCAATGTTAGGACCTACAATTGCTTATTTCACACGCGATAGCTTTGGAAACAAAGCTGTGTATATGGTAAGTGCTGTTTCATGTTTAGCAATGCTTATTGTGAATTTAATACTTTACAAAGAGGTTAAGAATCCCGCAACAGATATCGTTGAATCTCTCGGTAAAAAAATTGAAAATCTTTTTCTTGTTCTGATGAATTTTAAGTTCATGATCTTTCTGTTGATTTACAGTTTATACTGGATAATCTTTTGGCAGGAATTTATAATTGTTCCTTATTACATAACAGACTACATTGATGCAAATGCACCTTATGAAATCATTCAATCGTGGGCTGGAGCCGGCGCAATAATTTTATTTCAGATTCCGCTTAACCTCCTAACTAAAAATATAAAAACACCTAACGCAATCCTTTATGGTTTTGCTATATCGAGTTTAATTTGGATTATCATTGGAATCTATCCGAGTATTCCCACAATTGTAGCTGGTATAGTTGCATTTGCAATTGGAGAAATGATACAAGCACCACGTTACTATGAATATATATCTGAAATTGCACCTCCGGGTCAGCAGGGACTTTATCAGGGTTATGCATTCTTGCCGATAGCAATCGCACGTTTTGTCGGCGACCCGTTCGGTGGATGGTTATATCAAACCTCTAAAGAAGCTGGTAAACCGGACATGGTATGGTTCTCTATGAT
>CAZEBL010000388.1:0-1761 GCA_964510325.1 uncultured Melioribacter sp.
AATCTGTAATTGCTCAATTACTCCGTCGTTGAATGCAATGCCATTAAAACTGTTCCTAATTGCATCAGATATTTCCAGAAGCCTTTCGATTTTTACATTGTTTCGCTTTGCCAGTGTATATAAATCAATAGATTCATTAACAGTCGCTTCACCAATTGACTCAAGATAAGGATTAATCTCTTCAGCTTTTAATTTGATTTCCTTAGATAAATTGTAAGCTTTCTGAATCAGTTGTCTGTTTTCTTCGGTTCTTTCATAAAAATAATCAGGTATTAACCCAAGTTTATGGCCATATTTTGACAGGCGCAGGTAAGCATTGTCCTGACGTAAAAGTAATCTGTATTCGGCCAGCGAGGTAAATATTCTGTATGGCTCCTCAGTGCTTTTGTTTACAAGATCATCAATTAAAACGCCAACATAGGCTTCAGAACGCTTTAAAGTAAATTCTTCTCCGCCTTTTATTTTTAATGAAGCATTAATCCCGGCAATCAGTCCCTGTGCTGCAGCTTCCTCGTATCCAGAAGTACCATTAATTTGTCCAGCAAAGTATAATCCTTCGACAGCTTTTGTTTCAAGTGTTAATCTGAGTTGATATGGAAAGAAAAAATCATATTCGACTGCATACCCCGGACGCAACATCATTACTTGTTCCAATCCTCTTATCGTCTTTAATCCTTTCAGCTGTATATCTTCGGGCAAGCTCGTTGAAAATCCGTTAACATAAACTGATTTTGTACCTAACCCCTCTGGTTCGAGAACGATTTTATGAGAATTTCTATATGCAAACCGATTGACTTTATCCTCGATGGATGGGCAGTATCGGGGACCTATTCCCTGAATGATGCCCTGAAACATCGGCGAGCGGTCAAAGCCGGTTCTCAGAATTTCGTGTGTCCTTGCATTTGTTTCTGTTGTCCAGCATATAATTCTATTTCTTACCTCTGCAGTTCTGAATGAAAACGGGACTGGAACATCATCACCATAGCTTCTTTCTATTTTTAAGTAATTTATCGAATCAGAATGAATCCTTGGTGGCGTACCAGTTTTTAGCCTTCCTCCCTCAAAACCATAACTATATAGCATTCTGGATATTTTATCATCTGGAGGTTCACCGAACCGTCCTCCTTTTTTTGGTTCGAAGCCCGTATACATCACGCCTCTGAGAAAAGTACCAGCACATAAAATTACGGCTTTTGCTAAAATTGTCTCATTATCATTTGTAATTATACCAGCGACTCTGTCTTTTTTAATAATTATCTCGGTTGCAGAGCCTTTAATCAAAGTCAAATTCTTTATTTTAGATAATAGATGATAAGCATATATCGGGTATAAATCTTTATCAATCTGGCTACGTGGCGACCAGACAGCAGGCCCTTTCGATCTGTTCAGCGTTTTGAATTGAATGCCTCCTCTGTCAGCCAGAATTCCCATTGCACCACCAAGTGCATCAATTTCTTTGACAAGATGACCCTTTGCAGTGCCGCCAATTGATGGATTGCACGAAGGTTTGCCAATTGTCTCGAAGCTCATCGTTACAAGGGCAGTTTTGCATCCCATATTAGCAGCGACATAGCCGGCTTCGATGCCAGAGTGACCTCCGCCGATAACGATTATGTCAAAGTTAAGGTTTGGCATATAAAATTACTTATAACTATTTTTTTAAGTTCGATTTATACAAATTTCGATTCAAAAATCCTACTTGTCTGGCTAAAAGATTTTGAAATTTAGGAAAAATGGTTAAAAACATTTTCAATATTCAGC
>CAZEBL010000389.1:0-1761 GCA_964510325.1 uncultured Melioribacter sp.
GTAGAAGGATTAATAACATTGCATCAAGGGATGGTCATATAATAATTCGTTTTTACGATTTGAATAAAACCAAAGTCGATTTTAATATTTTATCATTCCCTGTTGATAAGCATAAGAATTTTAACCTTGTAACTACCAATCACTATCCGCATCCAAAAAATGTAATCCTTTCTTACTTAAAAGATGCCGGATTTTCTAACATAAAATTGAGTAGAAACTTCGATGGGGAAAAACTTGAGCCGAAAATTTCAAAAGATATTTTTATTGAAGCCTACAAAAAATAATCACAATAATTCTTTTCCGCAGTAACGGCAGACTTTTGCTTTTGCTTTAATTTTTTCTGCACAATAGGGACACTCTTTAATCTCTTCACCAATCTCTCCATCAACTGCATCTGCAAGTTTGTAAGCTTGTTTATTCATTTGAGTGTCTTTATAAAGCTCCATAGCATTCGAAAGTGCTTCCTTTAATTTATCTGGATGAGAAATATTTGTATAGCTTGTTTCCCCCATTTCTGCCGCTGTTTGAATCTGAACATCACCATATCCAAATATTCTTCCTAATATATTCTGGCGGTATGCAACATTATTAATCTTATCAACCGGACTTTCTTTAGAATTAATTGTGAACACTCCGTTTTCATCAATTACACGTATGTTTGTAACCGCCCATAAATCATTCTTCCAGAAATAATATCTGTAAATGAAATATATGATAGACAAGAAAGCGACAATTAAATAAAGGTAGTTAGATTTTTCCAGCATAAAATATATAAAGAGCGAAAGACTAATAAGGGCAAGAGTAATAAATGCAGGAAGAACAAGAAAAAACCAGTGTTTTCTTGTTTCGAATAATAATTTTTCGTCTTTTCTTAATGATGTGCGCATTTAATTATCCATTTATAATGAAATTATTTTTTTTATAGTTTTTTCTTTAAGCTGCTCAAGTGTTTCCTCGCTAAGCATTTTATAAGCTTCATCGCGTAACTTTCCCCATTTATCATGAACGGGACAGGGTTTTTCAGATGAACAGCCGGGGAATCCAAGCACACAGGAATTAAAGACATCCAAACCATCTATGGCCTCAACAATATCTATTAACCTTATATTAGCAGGACTTTTCGCAAGGTAGAATCCACCACTCTTTCCTTTCTTAGAACCAATAATCCCGCTGTTTGTTAACATCTGCATAACTTTGGAAACAAATTCTTTTGGAACCTTTAATTCTTTAGAAACTTCTTCTGAATTAAAAATTACTTTTTCTTTCTTTATAGAAAGAAATAGCACTGCCTGAAGTCCTAATTCACATGATTTTGAAAAAATTACTGTCATCGTTTTTATTAACAGAGTTAAAAAATCATTGTGAAAAATATAAAATTTATTTGGTTTATCTTATTGTTATACTACTGAAAGGATGAAAAAATAATGGATATAAAAAAGCCCGATTTGGTATCGGGCTGATAATTTAATTTAGTGTTACAAAAGGAGTATAATAATTATCCAAAGTTATTTCTTCAACCTTAACTTTAATAACTCCTTTTTTGACCATTCCAAGAGCTAATGCTGTCCCCTTAGAAAGATCTAAATCTCTTCCTTCAATATATGGTCCTCTATCATTTATTCTAACTATTACAGATTTACCATTTTTTTGATTTGTAATACGAAGGAATGTTCCAAACGGCAATTCTTTATGAGCCGCAGTAAGTGCCATCTGATTATATGTTTCCCCGTTAGCTGTTAACTTTCCGTGAAATCCCGGACC
>CAZEBL010000390.1:0-1759 GCA_964510325.1 uncultured Melioribacter sp.
GCATTCTCAACAATCTGTGCATTTACTTTTTCATCGCTTAGGTCGATAACCATATTCTCACTTCTCTGACCAATTACGGCAACACCGTTTTCATCCAGCTTTTGCAAATTGGCTGTTATTCTGAAATATTTACCATCTACTGATTCAGCAGATTCGTACGTAACATGGGGTTTTAATAAGTAAGCAAGTTCTTTTTCAATATCATCCTCTTTTACTTTAAAGACTGGTTTTTCAATTTCGAGGTTGGTATAGTTTTTTAAATCAAGTTTGGGTTTAATTTCATATTGAATTTTGAAAAAGAGTTTGCTTCCTTTTACAAAATCGATATCAACAAGCTGAGGAGTAGAGATTGGTTTAAGGTTTTCTTTATCAACAACTTCCCAGAATTTTTTAGTAGCAATTTTTTCGCTTGCTTTATATTCGATGGCTTCACCATATAATTTCTTTATCATAGCCATTGGGGCTTTTCCTTTTCTGAAACCATCTATTTCAATATTTTTTCTTTCTTCCTGGTATGCTTCGTCGATTTCAGCAGTTATCTCATCGTAACCTAAATTTACTTCGACTTCCTGCATATTATCTGATATTTGATTTACTTTTATTTCCAAAAAATACCTCAACTATGTGATTAAAAAATGAAAGTGCGAGAGGGGGGACTCGAACCCCCACACCTTTTGGGTACTAGATCCTAAGTCTAGCGCGTCTGCCAATTCCGCCACTCTCGCAAAGGGCTTGCAAAATTAGTTAAATCGTTTGAAAAATCAAAAATCTAATTGTTAGTTGTAAGAATAATAGTTTTATCAATCGTAAATCGAAAAGAATTTTTTATATTCGATTGTCAAAAAAAAAGTTTCTCGATGGAAAATTTAATTGGAAAACTAATTGATAATTACCGTATTGTGTCCGTTCTGGGCAAGGGCGGAATGGGTATTGTCTATAAAGCCTACGATACTAAACTAGACCGATATGTTGCAATTAAGATGCTTAATGCACAGAGCTACGATAGAGAAAGATTTGTTGAAAGATTTAAACGGGAAGCAAAAAACCAGGCCAAATTATCTCATCCAAACATTGTAACAGTATATGGATTTATTGAATATGGTGATTTACTTGGTATTGCAATGGAATATGTTGAAGGAGAAAGTCTTGAAAAGGTTATTCAGCGCCAGGGCAGATTTAATTTATATGATGTAATTTACATTCTTAAGCAAGCTCTTCTTGGTTTAGGATATGCTCATTCAAAAGGATTTGTTCATAGAGATATAAAACCTTCCAACATTATCTTAAACAAAGAGGGAATTACAAAGATAATGGACTTTGGAATTTCTAAATCTCTCTTTGATAAGAATATGACTAAAACCGGTTCTAAGATAGGAACGGTTTATTACATGAGTCCTGAACAAATAAAAGGTGATGATGTAACCAATCGTAGCGATATCTATTCATTAGGATGCACGTTATATGAAATGATCGTGGGCATTCCGCCTTTTGATTATCAGAGTGAATACGAAGTAATGGATAGCCATCTTAAAAAAACACCTCCTAAAATTTCTTCTAAACTTACCGGAATACCTGAGCTTGTTGATAAAGTTGTTAGTAAATCACTTGAAAAAAATCCTCTTGATAGATATAACAGTTGCGAAGAAATGTATGCAGAAGTCCAGGAACTTGATAAAGATGTTGCAAAATTGTACACCAGTTATTTTAAGAAAACAAACGAACGGTCTAAATCCTATAAAGCATTTTCAAGTTTAGCATT
>CAZEBL010000391.1:0-1731 GCA_964510325.1 uncultured Melioribacter sp.
TGCAGACTCGAATGCCTCCTCTGGTGTTTTTATCTGTGCCCAATTTTCATCCTGTTCACCATCTGGCTTGCGTCGTTTTGCCTTAAACTCTTTAAATTCATCGAACTGAGAGAGCAGTTTGTTATTTATTTCTTTTGGATTGGATTGAAGAATCTTCTTCCCCCGTGAAGTTATTTTTAGAATGCCACGTTTAGGTGCTTCAAGCAAACCTGATTTTTTTAAATAAGTTCTTGCCCAACCCACTCTATTTACAAACACTTCTTGTTGACCACTTGGTAAAAGTTCTCTTCTTTCCTCTTGAGACAATTTAAACTGATCTGCGAGAACTTTTATTGCCTCGTGAATAGAATGTTCTTTTTCGTCTGAAGCGAACTTTAATAACGGCAACATGATAGTTTGATAGTCTGGTATGGCCATTTTTATACTCCAACTTTAAGTTGATTTTATTCGCATTCAAACTTAATCAGATCGAAAATTTATCCCAATAATTTTTTAAAAAGTTTCTCAAGGCTCAAATGGTTATTTTTGTATGAGATATTTATAGTTATTAATGAAATGAACAAGTCCGAAGAACTACTCGTAGGAATAGTAAATAGAATTGGGGATTATAATGTAATTCATAACCAATTGTGGTATCGCATACCTATTGAAAAAGTAGATAAGATGCTTAAAGATCGTTGGCCTCCAAAGTGGATAGCATTCTATTATACTTCAAGAATAAATAAGTATCCCCAAATGATTTTACACTATGGTAAAGTTTCCAGCATAGAGGTTAAATCCCGTAAAGAGCTCTTTCCTACCGAAAAGATAAATTATAAAACACGTAGAAATTACTCTAAAATTTCAATTGAAGAAGTTCGCACCTTACCAAAACCGATATTAAGCAGGCGATTTAGAAAAATTGTTTTTATAAAAACTACATACAACAAGTTCATTAATGCTATAGAGGTTAACGATCTTTTTGATGGAAGTAATCTTGAGGACAAACTCTGGGCGGAGATGAAAAGAAAAATGATTAGTGCAGAAAGACAACAGGTGGTAAAAGTTGATGAGAAATTTTACTTCCTCGATTTTGCAATCCATTGTAAAAAAGGGAAGCTTGATATTGAAACAGACGGCGACAGATATCATCACAATCCCGAAGCTGCGGCAAAAGATAATGTCCGAAACAATGATTTAACTTCTAACGGATGGAACGTAATAAGATTTGACTCTAGCCAGATTCACGAAAAAATGGAAACATACTGTTTACCAACTATAATGACTAACATTAACAAACTTGGCGGAATTGATTTTGATAAAGCAGCAATGAAAAGATTTAAGAAGTTGAATCCAGATTTAAATTATCCTTCGTATTTTGAGGAGTATGAGTAGAATATTAAAACTCTTTCTCTAGATTCTTCTCTTCCTTTATCGCTTTCAATAAGCACTTTCCTTTTATTCTTAGGAATCCAATATTGGCTTGTATCTCTTTCTTTGTGACAAGTGGAATTATCCGAATGCCATCCTCATCGAGTTCAAACTTAACTTTCCTGCCCGGCAAGAGTTTGTACTTTTTCCCTAGTTCGGCGGGGATTGTTACTCTGCCGTTTGTTGTTACTTTAACTAATTTCATAAAACAAACTTAATCACGTCAAATTATTTCCTCAATATTTATTTTGTAAAAAGTGCTGCCCATTTTAAAAATCCCGGCGTAATTACCTCGAGCTCCAAAAGCAGTTCTTCTGTTGT
>CAZEBL010000392.1:0-1728 GCA_964510325.1 uncultured Melioribacter sp.
CTCAACCGATTGGAATTATTTCTTAACTAAATTAGGGATGCCTTAATAACTTTTTGAATAAATAAATTTTATAGGTAATTATTCAGGCATCCCAACCATTTCAATAATTCATTAAATAATCAACAATCAAACGCACACCAAAACCGGTATCGAAGTTTTTTGTATAGTTAGTGTAATCATGTTTAATAGAAGGACCGGCAATATCCAGATGTGCCCATGGAATTTTTTTATTCACAAAGTGCTCAAGGAATTTACCCGCTGTTATTGCACCTCCCCACCTTGGACCAAGATTAGAAACATCAGCTATATCACTTTTGATAAGCGGATTAAATTCTTTCCAGAATGGTAACCGCCAGATTCTTTCGAAAGTTTTTGTGCCGGAATTTAATAGATCGTCTGCTAATTTATCATAGCTTGTAAATAAACCGGCTGCAAATAATCCCAGGGCAACAGCACAGGCACCGGTTAAAGTTGCAAAGTCAATTATCTCATCTGGTTTCTGCTGGGATGCATAATGAAGTGCATCGGCTAAAATTACTCTCCCTTCTGCATCTGTATCTTTCACTTCTATCGACTTTCCCGAATATGCTTTAATAACATCTCCCGGTTTAAATGAATTTCCGCCAAGCATATTTTCTACTGCAGGAACAATACCGATTATTTCAACAGGTAATTTTAATATTGCAGCAGTTCTAATAATTCCAAGAACAACAGCGCCGCCGGCCATATCGGCTTTCATTTCGAGCATTCCTGCTGTTGGTTTTATAGATAATCCGCCGCTATCGTAAGTTACACCTTTACCAACAAGAGCAATTTTCTTTTTTGGTTTTCCAGTCGGTTTATAATGGGCAACAATCATACATGGTGGTTTAGTGCTTGCATTTCCAACAGCAAGTATTGCATTCATTTTTTTACGTTCAAGTTCGTTTTTATCGAATACTTTTACACTAACTCCATATTTAGTCAATTCCTGTTTTGCTCTTTTACCTAATTCCATTGGCGTTAATGTAATTGCTGGTTCGTTCACCAGATCTCTTGTAAAGTAAACCGATTCAATAATTTTTTGTGTGTTAACAATAATTCTATTCAACAAATTTTTATTAGTGTAATGAAAGACAATATTTAGATTAACCGTTTTTTCTTTTTCGGATTTGTAATTATCAAAAGTATAATTGCCAAGCATTATTCCTTCGATAAATGTTTGTAAAAAGTAATCCTCTTTTTCAAATGCTGACTTAAAATCGTTATAATTCGGTAGGATTACATTTATTGTTTTAATATTCTTTTTAACAAGAGAAGGAATAAATCCGGCAAAATAATTTCTGAAAAAATCTACAGTAAAGTCTTCATCCAGTTTAACTTTTTTAAGAAATATTACCGATGGTTCAGCTTTCTCTGTATAATAAGTAAGTTCATCACCTTTCTCATTTAGAAAATTCTTCTTCTGGATTTTATTAAGAGAGAGATTCAAAGATTGTTGAAAACTTTCGAGAAGCGTTTCATTTAATTTCGATTCAACGAAAAACTTTACCAGACCTGAATGATGGCCGAATTTTATTTCATCAGATGCAACTTTTATATTTAAATTAAAATGCATTTACTCTCCTATTGGTTTATATACTTTTGAGCAGCTTCTAAAATTTTGTTCTTTATGTCGTTAATCCTGATATTGAAAAATCTTGCACCGGCAGCATTAGTATGTCCACCTCCTCCAAATTCTGATGCTAA
>CAZEBL010000393.1:0-1725 GCA_964510325.1 uncultured Melioribacter sp.
GTAATACCTTCTCCGGTTATTTCGTTATAAGATTCTATTGCAGTTACATCTGCATCGTGTAAATAATTATAAATTGCACGGCTTAAAGGATGAGAAGAATTTCTTACTGCTGATTTTATAAGCGATTTATGATCATTGGTAAGTTCTCCATCGAAACTCACTAAGGCAGAATCATTTTCTGTGATAGTTCCGGTCTTATCAAATACAATATGATTAACACTTGCAAGTTTTTCTATTACGTGTGTGTTTTTCAAATAAAATTTATTGCGACCAAAAATTCTAAGCGTGTTCCCTAGAGTAAACGGAGTTGAAAGAGCAAGAGCACAAGGACATGCAACAATTAAAACGGCTGTGAATGCATTAAATGCAAGTGTTGAATCAACAAATAACCAGTAGATCGTTCCTGCAATTGCAATAAATAGGACGATAAATGTAAAATGTTTGCTGATGGAATTAGCAAGCGAAACTATCCTGGATTCATCTTCTTTATTAAATGCTTTATTGTTCCATAATTGTGTTAGATAACTTTGCGATATCTCTTTAATTGTTTCGAGCTCAATTGCACTGCCCACCTGTCTTCCACCGGCATAGATTATCTCTCCGGTATTTTTCGTAACCGGAATTGATTCTCCCGTTACAAAACTATAATCAATATTTGCATTACCTTTTATTAGAATTGAATCTGCCGGAATCAGTTCATTATTACGTATAATTATTCGTGTTCCGGTTTCCAGTTTTTCAACAGGAATTGTCGTCTCAACATTTTCTTTCCTTATTGTAACAAAGATAGGAAAGTAAGATTTGTAATTCCTCTCGAAGTTAAGTGTTTCATAAGTTTTGTTTTGAAATAATCTACCGATAAGAAGAAAGAAAACAAGTCCGCTTAAAGAATCAAGGTAACCGGCTCCATTCAAAAACAGTATGTCGATAATACTTCGAATGAAAAGGACAAGAATACCAAGGGCAATTGGTACATCTATGTTCACAATTTTTTTCTTAAGCCCTTTCCATGCAGAAGAAAAATAATCCAGACTGCTGTAGAAGAAAACCGGAAGTGAAAGTAGAATATTTATATATGCAAAAATTCTTTTCATCTCAGGCAATTCTTCTGTTCCTATCTGTAGATATTCCGGAAAACTTAAAAGCATAATATTTCCAAAGCAGAAACCTGCAATCCCTATTTTATAGTAAAGATTTTTATTCTCTGCCTTTACTTTTTCTTCCTGTTTTTCTTCAAGATTTAGTAAAGGTTCATAACCAATTGAATCGAGTAGGGCTACAATTTGTTTTAATCCGGTTTTTTCTTCAGAAAAGTTGATGAACAATTTCTTTTGAAGGAAATTAACCTGTGAGGAAATAATGCCCGGATTAAGCTTATAAAGATTTTCTAAAATCCAGATGCAGGAACTACAGTGCATCTGCGGAATAGAAAATGTTGCTTTTGAAATCTTACCATCGCTAAAGTCAATAAATTTTTCTTTGGCAGATGGATCATCAAGAAAATCGAGGTTGCGTTTTACATCATATTTTTTTGTTATACCGGGGGAGTTCTCTATTGAATAGTAATTACAAAGGTCGTGCTGATTTAGAATTTCGTAAACGGTTTTACAACCGTTGCAGCAGAAAATTTTTTCATTAATTCTGATTAGTTCGTCTGGGCATTCATCACCGCAATGATAGCAAAATATCTTTGTACTCGACTTATCTTCTAAAATTGCTGAATCC
>CAZEBL010000394.1:0-1704 GCA_964510325.1 uncultured Melioribacter sp.
ATAAATTTTTTTGGTGCGTCAATTTTTTCTACGTACGGATTTATAATCGGCGCTTATCCGGTTGGTATATTAAACGGATTTATTACACTTGTTGATATCTATTACCTCTCAGAAATTTTTTTCAAGAAGGAAAATGAATACTTTCGGGTTCTTGAAGTGAAAACCAATCCGGATTATTTGAACTACTTTCTCCAATACTACGAACAGGATATAAAAAAGTTTATCCCATCTTTCTCCTTTATTCCTTGCGAAAGCTGCCATGTTATGTTTGTATTAAGAAATACTATTCCGGCTGGATTGGTTATCTCAGAATATTCTGATGACGATTCAATTCATGTACGGCTCGACTATGCGATACCGGGCTACCGCGATTTTAAGATGGGAAAATATGTCTTCAACGAAATTTTCAAACACAAAAAGGTAAAAAACATCTATAGTGATCCCGGGAACGAAAAACATGAATCATATCTTCGTAAAATGGGGTTTGAAAAAGAAGAATTAAATGGCAAGCCCATTTATAAATTAAAGGTAAATTCCGTTGAATAAAATTATTTTTGAAGCTTGTGTAGATTCAATTGATTCTGCAATTCTTGCTGAGAAAGCCGGAGCCGATAGAATTGAACTTTGTTCCGATTTAGATTCGGGAGGATTAACACCGAGTTACGGTTTAATCAGAATCGTTTTAGAACGATTAAGTATTCCGGTCAACGTATTGATTCGTCCGCGTGTTGGCGACTTTAATTATTCCACCGAAGAGTTCGAAGTTATGAAACAGGATACTTTATTCTGCAGAGATTCTAATGTTAATGGAATTGTAATTGGAATTTTAAATAGCGATGGGACAGTAGACAAAGAACGTACATTTGAGTTAATAGATATAGCGCGTCCAATGAGCATTACGTTCAACAGAGCATTTGATTTCACAAGAGATCCTTTCGAAGCGCTCGATACTTTAATTGTTCTGGGCGCCGATAGAATTCTTACAAGCGGTTTAGATAACAATGCCCTTGCGGGAATTGAAATGATTAAAAAATTAGTTGACCAGGCAAAAAACAAAATAATTATTATGCCGGGCGGTGGTGTTAACGAAAATAATGCGGCTAAAATTTTAAAAAACTCCGGTGCTAAGGAAATCCACGCATCGGTAAGGGAAGTTATTCAAAGCAAAATGAACTATAAAAATTCCAATATCTCTTTGTGCAGTACCACTGGTAAAGAAGAGTTCGGACACAAAATTCTTTCACCAGTAAAAGTCCGTAATATTATTGATTCTATAAGATAAAAGATTATGTCTATCACTCTCGATATTTTATACGAAGATGATAATATTGTTGCTGTCAATAAACCTGTAGGAGTCTCATCAGTTTCAGAAAACGATTTGAATCTTCAAACAATTCACTCTCTGCTTCAGGAAAGATTTTCGCAAAAGATTTTCATAGTCCATAGAATTGACAAAGAAGTTAGCGGAATTCTTCTGTTCGCCAAGAATTCGGTTGCGCATAAGTATTTAAACAATCTTTTTGCAAGACGTTCGATAAAAAAGAATTACACAGCTCTTGTTTGGGGAGTAATTGAAAACCAAAGCGGAAGAATTGATAAACCGATCCGCGAGTTTGGCTCCGGAAGAATGGGCGTTGATGAGGCAAATGGAAAAAGAAGTATAACTGATTTTAAGGTGATAGAAAGATTTAATGAATTTACTCT
>CAZEBL010000395.1:0-1697 GCA_964510325.1 uncultured Melioribacter sp.
GAATAGCTTACCAAAAAAGAAGGCGGGGTTAGAGGAGTTGATGCGGTCCGTCTTGAAGTCTGGTTTCGGACGGAAGACTTTTGACCGTGGTGAATACTCTTCGTAGAAAAGTCATTATGGAAACCCAGCATGCATATGAAGACGTTGCTCTTCCTATAGGATATGGGCAGACTATATCTCAACCATATACAGTTGCATTTATGACACAAGCCCTCGATCCGAAACCCGGACAAAGAATATTAGAGATTGGAACCGGGTCCGGTTATCAGGCTGCAATCCTTTTTCAACTGGGCGCCAAAGTATTTACTATCGAAAGAAACGATAAACTTTACAACAGCGCATTAAAAATATTTGATAAACTGAATCTTAGAATTGCAGCGAGATGCAGCGATGGTTCAATCGGCTGGCTTGAATTTGCTCCTTATGATGGCATAATTGTAACTGCCGGAAGTCCGGGCGTTCCTCAAAATTTGCTCAAACAGCTTGCAGCTGGAGGCAGAATGATTATTCCGGTTGGTGACCGTTCAGTGCAATCTTTGAAAATAATTACAAAGATTTCTGATGATGAGTTCGATACAAAAGAAGCACCTTATTTTGCTTTTGTTCCTTTAGTTGGTAGAGAAGGATGGAAAGAAAAGTAATTGTTATTGTCGGTCCAACTTGTTCCGGTAAGACTAAAGTATCAATTGAACTGGCAAAAAAAATAAATTCGGAAATCATCTCCGCTGATAGCAGACAAATCTATATTTACCTGGATATCGGTACCGCTAAACCTTTGAATGAAGATTTGGAAACCGTAAAGCACCATTTTATTAATTACTTATATCCTGACGAAAATTATAATGTAAGCAGATTTGAAAACGACGCAATAGAAGTAATTGAAAAATTATTATCAAAGGATAAAACTCCAATTATTGCGGGGGGATCAGGACTTTATATTAATGCTATAGTTGATGGAATTTTTGATTCGGTGAATGCCGATGATGAATTCAGACAGGAATTTAATTTGAAACGTGAAAAATTCGGGAATGAATATTGGTATAATGAATTACAAAAAGTTGATCCTTTGAGTGCATCCGAAATGCTTCCGCAAAACTGGAAACGAGTTATGCGTGCACTCGAGGTATATCATTTAACTGGTCAGCCAATCTGGAAATTTCAAAGAGATTACAAAAGAGAAAGTAACATCAGCTTTATTCAATTCGGAATTGAATGGCCCCGGGAAATTCTTTATGATAATATTAACAACCGGGTTGTATCTATGATAAGCGATGGATTGGTTAATGAAGTAAAAAGTATTTTAACTAATGGATATGGCAGTAATTTGAATTCTTTAAATACTGTTGGCTATAAAGAAATCATTTCATATCTCCAAAATGAAATTAGTTTAGATAGAGCAGTTGAGTTGATTAAAAGAAATACAAGACATTACGCCAAAAGACAGATGACATGGTTTAGAAAGGATAAGCGAATTAATTGGATTAAAATTCAATCCGAGGAACAACTTAAAGAAGTGCCTGATTATATCATCAATCAAATTTCCATACTTTGATAAGATTTCCTATTTTACCTTTGAATTAATTAATGAGTATTATGAAAGAGAAAATAAGAATTGCATCTGGACAGGGATTTTGGGGCGATTTAATTGATGCCCCTTATACTCAGGTTACTTCAGGACAAGTAGATTATCTTGTTAT
>CAZEBL010000396.1:0-1676 GCA_964510325.1 uncultured Melioribacter sp.
TAAATGGTCTACTTGGACTTGATGTTAATGCGCTCGAAAATAAAATTACATTCGCACCAAAATTACCGATGCAGTGGGAATGGATTAATGTAAAGAATGTTAAGCTTCGTAATTCGGTTATTAATATCACCAATAAACTAAAAAATGGTGAATGGAAATTGATTATTGAAAAGAAAGGTGGAGATGAAATAAAGTTAGAGTTTATGCCCGATCTTTTTGTCGGTTCCGAAATTAATTCGGTAACAATTGATGGCAAGCCGATAGGGTTCAATGTGATTCAGCATGAGCAAGCAGTTCAATTAAAATCCGAGTTTGCTATCACTTCTGCGCATGAAGTAATAGTAAAATATAAGCCCTCTGTGGAAATCTACCTACTAGAAAATACAACAGCAATCGGAGCGGTAAACGACGGATTAAAAATAATTTCAAAAAGTTTTGCCGATAATAAATTATTTTTGGATGTAGAAGGAAAACCCGGAAGAGAATATAAGCTTGGTGTTATAAACGAAAATTTAATAAAGATAATCACCGGCGCACGCGAAGAAAATGGAAAGTTGATAATTCAAATTCCGGGCGAGGGAAATAATTTCGTAAAGCATCAGATAGTAATTGAAAAAATTAATTAACAATTAAGTTTTTTGAGGATTACAATGAAATTATTGACAATAATTACACTTGGTCTTATCTCAATTTTATTTATTAATTGCACTAAACCTGTTCCTGAAAAATCCGAACAAAAGAAAATAGTGTTGAAAACCGCACGGGATTTCAATTACAAAATGGAAATTGAAGAAAAATATGACCGGATAAATAAATTTCTTTCAGAAAATAAACTGGATGGAATATTGTTAACACAAGTCCGGAATGTTTATTGGATAACTGCGGGATTAGCAAATAATCAAATAGTTCTCAATAAAGATGTTGGCGCGGCATCATTGTTAATATTAAAGAGCGGTAAAAAGTATTTAATTTGTAACGGTGCTGAAGCTCAAAGAATGATGGATGAATCATTGAAAGAACTCGGTTACGAATTAATTCAGTTCAACTGGTACGATGCTAATCCTGTTAAAGATGTTAGAGGGGAATTAATAAAGCAGTTTGGAAAAATCGGTAGTGATGTTGATTACCCGGGAACGATTAATGTTTCGGAAAAATTCAAACCATTGCGGTATTCTTTGAATGACTATGAAGTAATACGTTATTCATACATCGCACGAATGTCAACCGAGGCGGTGGCTGAAGTTTGTATGAAACTAAAACCCGGAATGAACGAATTCGAAATTGAAACGATAACTGCCAATGCACTTCGCGATCGTCAAATAATTCCTACTGTTCTTTTAACTGCCGTGGATAAAAGAATCTATAACTATCGCCATGCTTTACCGGGCGGGGCAGTCTTAGAAAATTATGCTATGATAAATATCTGTGCAGAAAAATGGGGAATGCCGATTGCCGTAACAAGGTTTGTTCACTTTGGTCCTCTCCCCGATGAATTAAAAACCAAATTAGAAAAAACAGCTATAGTTAACGCACATTATCAAGAATTCACTCGTCCCGGAGTTCCGGCTTCTGAAATTTTTGAGAAGATGAAAGAGTGGTATAAATCCGTTGGGTTTGAAGGCGAATGGATGATTCATCATCAGGGCGGAGCTATCGGTTACGACGACCGAGAGTGG
>CAZEBL010000397.1:0-1674 GCA_964510325.1 uncultured Melioribacter sp.
AAATTCTACTTGAAAAGAAGGTGAAATGAAACTCAACACAAAAAATTTGGCTGCCATCGATATCGGTACAAATTCTTTTCATCTCATTGTAGTAAAAGTTAAGGACGATGGAAACTTTGAAATAATTGATAGGGAAAAAGAAGTAATTCGCCTTAGCGAGGGAAGTACAGGAGATATTAAATTCATAAAACAGGAAGCAGCAAACCGTGCAATAGCTTGTTTAAAGAGATTCAAAGTAATCGCTGATTCACATAATTCAACTATCAGGGCGGTTGCAACAAGTGCTGTAAGAGAATCCCATAATAAAAATGATTTTATTGAACAGGTGTTTAAGCAGACTGGAATTGAAATTGAGGTAATAAGCGGATATGAAGAAGCACGTTTAATTTATCTCGGAATTTTGAAAGCAGTTCCTATCTACAATAAAAAAGCGCTTGTATTTGATATTGGTGGAGGCAGTACTGAATTTGTTGTAGGTAGCAAAGGAAGAATGCTTCAGACAGTGAGTTTAAAGATTGGTGCTGTTAGACTTGCACAAAAATTCTTTCCGGATTTTGAAATAACAAATGCAAGAATAAAGGATTGCCGTAAGTGGGTTGAAGGGGAAATATTTCATGCTTCGGAGGTGATGAAGAAAGAAGGATTTAATGTTTGTTCGGGTTCTTCCGGAACAATTATGGCTGCGGGTCTAATGATTCAGGCAATGAGGAATGGTGGTTCAATTTCATCTCAAACTATTCTAAATAATTTTGAATTTTCTAATAGTGAACTAAAGGCAATTGAGAAGGAAATCCTTTCCAGAAAGACTATTGATAAAAGGAAAAAAATTCCGGGACTTGATGAAAAAAGAGCCGATATCATTCCAGCCGGAATAATAATTTTATCCACAATATTTGATTTGTTCGGCATAGAAAAGATGACTATTTCCGGATATGCTTTAAGAGAAGGGATTGTAATTGATATGCTTCAGAAGGAACACATTGATGGTTCAACAAAACCTAATTTGGTGGATATACGGAAAGAAAGTATTAAGCACCTTTCGGAATCATGCAATTACGATAGGGAACATTGTAAATATATTACCGGTTTTGCTCTAAAGATTTTTGATGATCTTAAAAATTTGCATCAACTTGGCGATGAGTGCAGAGAGTACCTGGAAGCTTCTTCAATTCTACATGATATTGGTTATCACATTGCACATACCAATCACCACCACCATAGTTATTACATTATTCGCAACAGTGAGCTACTCGGTTTTAATGATAGTGAGATAAGTATAATCGCTCATACATCGCGTTATCACCGTAAAAGTCATCCTAAAAAAAGTCATGATGAATTTGTTGAACTACCGGAAAGAAACCAATTAATAATTAAAAAACTTTCTGCAATTTTAAGAGTTGCAGATTCTCTGGATAGAACACACAAAAAAATAATTCAGAGTGTAGAGTGTAAAGTTAAGAGAGGTTCAGTTGAATTAACCCTGGGAATCAGAAAAAATAGTAACCCTGAAATTGAATTATGGAGTTTGGATAGGAGAAAAGGATTGTTCGAAGAAATATTCGGTAAAACTCTTCAGGTTAATTTGAAATAAATAAACTTGTTATTCTACTCACCTTTTAATTCATGAGTATTCTGATCATACTTACTTTTCAATTCATCTACAGAAGTTTTTTC
>CAZEBL010000398.1:0-1661 GCA_964510325.1 uncultured Melioribacter sp.
GAGTAAATAAATTATAAATCCTGTCGTTATATTTTTTACTAACAGTGGTTTCGGGATTCGATTTAATTGATAATCTGCCGGCGCCAATTTCATCCATTATTAGCTGAGCTTTCTTTGGACCGATTCCTTCATGTAAAAGTAAAACCCTATACCAGCTAACATAATCAGAAGGATTTTGAGCAATACGTAAGAATGCCAATAAATCCTTAACATGGGCGGTTTCAATAAACTTCATTCCGCCGAATTTAACATAGGGGATATTAGCTTTATTAAATTCAATTTCAAGATCAAACGAGTGGAATGAAGATCTGAATAAAACTGCAATATCATTAAGCGGAATACCTTCTTCTCTTAACTCGAGTACTTTTTCTACAATAAATCGAGATTGCATATTTTCATTTGCAGCACTTATTATTCCGGGTAATTCGCCACCGGTTTTTCTGGTGAAAAGATGTTTCGGATATTTTTCGAATGCAAACTCAATAATCCGGTTGGAGAAATTCAGAATTTCCTGTGTGCTTCTATAATTCTCTTCCAGTTTAATCAACTTAACATTCTTAAAGAGTTTAGGAAATTCCATAATGTTTTTGAAATTCGCACCTCGGAACGAATAGATCGATTGTGAATCGTCGCCTACTACCATTATGTTCTGATGAACCTGACCGAGTCCCTGAATTACTTCTGCTTGAAGTTTATTTGTATCCTGGTATTCATCAACCATTGTAAATTTTATTGTATTAAGAAAAGATTTTGTAGCGGGGGAGAACTCCATCAAAAAATCGCGCAAGTAAACCAGCAGGTCGTCATAATCAAGCAGATTGTTCTGTCTCTTATAAGAAGTATAAACTATCTGTATCTGTAAAAATTTATCGATGTATTCTGCAAAGTGAGGATATTCCTCTTCAAGAATTGATTCTACTTTTCTTCCGGTATTAACACCAAGACTAAGTACTTTGAAAATAGTCTGTTTAATAGGGAACCTTTTTTTGTGTTGTGCAAGGTTCATCTGACCACGTATAAGGTTAATTACATCCTCACTATCGCTCTGATCCAGAATTGAAAAACCATTATCGAGTTTGACTGCTTTAGCATATTTGCGAAGAGTTAAGTTTGCAAAGGAATGAAATGTTCCGCCATTAATCTTAGAGCACCTGTTATCAAGAAGGATTGCTGCTCTATCCATCATCTCTTTAGCAGCTTTGCGTGTAAATGTGAGAAGCAGAATTGATTGCGGATCGTAACCAAGCTCAACTAAACGTGATACTCTGTAAACTAAAGTTCTTGTTTTCCCACTTCCCGCGCCAGCTATAACAAGATAATTTCCTTCGACGGCTGAAACAGCTTCGTATTGTGATGGGTTAAGTTCATTCTGATAATTGATTACAAATTTTGATTCATCAACTTCAGGCGGTTTAACCGGTATCTGTCCAACTCGTTTTAACTGATATTTTTTCGGCATGTGATAAGAAAAATAGAACGCAGATTTCGCAAATTGATTATGAAGGACTAGAAAATCATAATCATCATAAAAATCTGCGTTCCATTAATTTTTATTTTTCGTTTTTCATAACAACATAGTTATAAAGCCACATCAAAATTGTTGCAAGAACCCCAATCCCAATCATAGAGAACCATACCATCTC
Organism: uncultured Melioribacter sp.; assembly: GCA_964510325.1. Classification (GTDB taxonomy): domain Bacteria; phylum Bacteroidota; class Ignavibacteria; order Ignavibacteriales; family Melioribacteraceae; genus DSXH01. Next base: position 1,644 of record CAZEBL010000398.1, read on the forward strand.
CGGTTTACCAGCTTCTTT
>CAZEBL010000399.1:0-1651 GCA_964510325.1 uncultured Melioribacter sp.
GCGTTAAGATTATATGTTTAAATGAAAAGGAAGTTTTCGGTAACGGTTGTAAAAGAGCATTGAAAGAAGCCACGCTTTGTTGTACATTAGTATAACAAGGCAAAACTAAAACAATCAACGACAAACAAAGGAGGCTTATTATGAAAAAGCACACTAAAGTAAGTTTCAAGAACCAACATATTTATGTTGGTTTAGATAGCCACAATAAAAATTGGAGAGTAAGCATCAGATACGAAAATATTGAACACAAAACTTTCACTCAAAATCCTGAACCGAAAATTTTAGTTGATTATCTTCATCGTAATTTTCCCGGTGCAATCTACCATTGTGTATATGAAGCAGGATATAATGGTTTCTGGATTTGTGATGAACTTAACGAATTGGGGGTTGACTGTATCGTTGTTAATCCTGCTGACATTCCAACTAAAGACAAAGATAAACGAGTTAAAACTGACACAAGAAATGCTCGCAACTTAGCCATAGAATTTCAAGCAGGACATCTTACTCCTATTTATATCCCTTCTCCTTCTGCTCTTGCTGATAGACAACTCGTTAGAACAAGAAAACAAGTAGTCAAAGACCGCTCAAGAATTAAAAACCAAATTAAAGCTCTCCTATCTTTTCACAACATAAAAATACCTGTAGAATACCAAGACCGTAAATGGCACTCTTCCTTTATTGCTTGGTTAGAAACTATTGAGATACCTTTCCAACAACTACGAACTTCTTTAGACTTTCATATTAAACGATTAAAATTTTCCCATCAAACTATTCTTGAACTAAACAGAGAACTTTACAAATTAGCCAAATCTGATAGATACAAAGAAAACTTCCTTATTCTCAAAACTATACCAGGTATCGGAGACCTCTCTGCTATTATATGGCTTGTTGAAATTGTTGACATTAACAGATTCTCTTCTACTGATGACTTCGCTTCTATGGTCAGAATCACTCCAACTGAACACACAAGCGATAGTAAAAAGTATATCGGTCCTATCACAAAAAGAGCTAATACTTTCCTAAAGTCCATACTTGTTGAAAATGCCTGGGTAGCTATTGAAAAAGACCCAGCTTTGATGAAATATTACAAAAAACTTACTAAAAGAATGAAAGCATCTAAAGCCATTATTCGTGTCGCAAGAAAATTACTTAATCGCATTTCTCATGTTCTTAAAACTAAAGAACATTATAAATTAGGTATTGCTCGTTGATTTAACACTTTGACCTTAAAACTTCTCAACTAAAATTGTAAACTAAAATTACGTAATTTGTAATTAAAATTTTCTTAATAATTCATTATGCTCTTTGTTTATGCCCATTTCATTCCTTAATATTTTTTGTAAGGATACTTGCCAATCATTTACTGTAGAGTTGATAAATTATGAATTGTTTGTTATTGGCTTATTAGAAATTACAAATAAGTTTTAAATTTTAACTCTGATAAGTGTAGAATAGTTTATTTATACTGTAAGCGGTTGCAAAATAAACTTTTAAAAATCTATTTTAAACGCAGAGAAATAAAGAGAGCCACAGAGAACACAGAGAAAATCAATTAAATTATTTTTTCTCTGTGTCTTTGCGTTTCTGCGTTTAAATTTAAAATGTTTAATTTATGCCCGATTATAGTATAATAGGGTTTCAAACAATTAAT
>CAZEBL010000400.1:0-1607 GCA_964510325.1 uncultured Melioribacter sp.
CCGGAGAGAAGGTGAGCCATGTCACGAGCGAGAATACTTGTTGTAGAAGATCAGAAAGAAGTGAGAGAGGATATCGTTGATATTCTTGAATCGGCAAATTATTGTGTGCTTGCCGCAGAGTGTGGAGGACACGCTTTAGAAATTAGTAAATCGAAGCTGCCTGATTTAGTTATATCCGATATTATGATGCCCGGAATGAATGGTTATGAGCTATTAGAAAATTTTCAAAGTAATCCTATTCTTCAGAATATCCCTTTCATTTTTTTATCAGCTAAATCTTCTGAAAATGATTTAAGATCCGGAATGATAAAAGGTGCCGATGATTATATTATCAAGCCATTCCGTGCCAAAGATTTACTTAAATCGATTGAAACAAGACTTGCCAAATTCCGGAAGTGGCAAAATAATTTCGATAAACTTAGAGACAACTTTGCACTTACAGTTCCGCACGAGTTGAGAACTCCCTTAATTCCACTTCTTGGTTATTCCGATATAATTCTTGAAGACATTAAAAAAATCTCTAAAGAAGAAATTTATGAGCTGGTTGAAAGAATTAAAATGGGGGCTGTCCGGCTTCATAATAGAGTTGAAAAATTTATTCTCCTCTCTTCGCTTCAATTCGATAAAAATAATTTTATTGAACTCAAAAATATTAGAAAAGATTCCACTGGTTATCCTAAAGAAATGATCTCTTCGGTAGTAAAATCAGTTGTGAATGCTTTTGCAAGAGCGAATGATTTAGATTTGATATTGCAAAGTGAGCAGAATGCTCTCAAAATACCAGAGTTTTACTTAAACACTATTATTAAAGAGCTTGTAGAAAATGCATGCAAATTTTCTTTACCCGGTAATAAAATCTTGGTAGAAGGAAAAAATACAGGTGATTTTTTTGAGCTTAATATAAAAAATGAGGGGAAAGGATTTCCTGAAAAGCATTTAGGCGAGTTCAACCGATCCCAGGAAGATAATTTCAATACTTCCACAACTGGTGGTGGGATTGGTCTTCTGATAGTTAAGAAAATATTAGAAATAATTGAGGGCACAATTTTTATTGAAAGTTCACTGAATAATTACACAATTGTTACAATTAAAATCCCATTAATCAATAAATATCGAGGGCGTTATGAGTGAAATCCAAACATCGAAGCAGGAATACGATGAACTTCTTCAGCTTGTAAGTTTCAACCTGGAGAAAGAAGAATATGGTGTCGATATTCTTAAGGTAAGGGAAATCAATAAAATGATGCAGCTTACCAAGGTTCCTAATTCACCTTACTATGTTGAAGGTGTAATCAATCTACGAGGTAAAATAATTCCTGTAGTGGACTTACGAACAAAATTAGGAATGAGTAAAAAAGAATATGATAAGAACACCCGCATAATAGTGGTAGAAGTAGAAGAAAAGACATTGGGGTTTATAGTAGACCAGGTAAGTGAGGTACTACGAATACCCAAGAGTGTAACAGAAGCGCCGCCTGAATTAGTATCGGGAGTAGACAGTGAGTACATAACCTCAGTAGGAAAATTAGATGACCGATTATTAATTCTACTAGAGAGTCTGTAAAATATTTTGTGTAAACGGATTTTAGTTTCATAAAACATTTTGA
>CAZEBL010000401.1:0-1568 GCA_964510325.1 uncultured Melioribacter sp.
CTCGTAAATAAAGTAACTAAATCCTCCCGAAGCAAATCATAGTTACTCCTGCCGGAACTCTCAACAACTCTTATTGTGTTATTCAATAGTGATATGACTATTTTTCATTCCGGATTTCAGAAATTCGTTTAATTTTGACTGGCAATTAAATAAATGAATATAAAAGAATTAAGGAAGCAAATAAGTTTGGCAGCAGATAAAAAGGTTGCTGAGACCCATTCATGGTTTTTTAAAACAGGAAGAGGAGAATATGGAGACGGTGATAGGTTTGCCGGCTTAAAGGTTCCCATGCTAAGAAAAATTGCTAAAGAATTTAAAGACTTACCCTATGAAGACCTTAAGAAGCTGCTTGCTTCTAAAATTCACGAAGAACGGTTAATTGCATTGTTAATTCTTGTTCAAAAATATTCTATGGCACACGTGCCGGAAAAAGAAAAGATCTATAATTTTTATCTAAAGAACAGGAAAGGAATTAATAACTGGGATCTGGTTGACTTAACGGCTCCCAAAATTATTGGAGAACATTTACTTAATATGGATAGAAAAATTTTGTTCGAATTGGCAAAGTCCGGAAATTTATGGGAACAAAGAATTGCAATTCTCTCAACTCTGACCTTTATTAGAGGGGATGATTTTAAAACAACTTTGCAAATAGCAGATATTTTAATTGATGAAGAGCACGACCTCATTCAAAAGGGAGTTGGCTGGATGTTAAGAGAAATTGGCAAAAGGAATTTGAAAGTAGAAGAAGAATTCTTAAAACCGCGGTATAAAAAAATGCCGAGAACTATGCTTCGTTATGCAATTGAAAAATTTCCCGAATCAAAAAGGAAGAAATATCTTAAAGGAAAAATATAGGGGTGTACTATGGAAGAACGAATAAAAATTCAAACTAATGCAAAATGGGAAGACCTGATCGGTTACTCCAGAGCTGTAAAAGCGGGTAATATTATTGAGGTATCCGGTACTTCGGCTATTGACCGTGACAGAATAATTGCACCCGGAGACCCGTACCAACAAACCAGGTTCATTATTCAGAAAATAGAAAAGGCGATAATTGATGCAGGGGGTTCTCTTAAAGATGTTGTAAGAACCAGAATTTATGTTACCAACATAAAAGACTGGGAAGCTGTTGGAAAAGCTCATGGAGAATTTTTTAAGGATATTAAACCCGCCACTTCAATGGTGGAAGTTAAATCCCTAATCGATCCAAATTTTGTGGTTGAAGTTGAAGCAACAGCAATTTTGCCCGAAGAATAATTTACTGCAGCCACTTGCTGAATAATGTTGTATACATTATTCTGTATATATCGGTGTTATCAATCTTACCTTGCATCAGATGCGCGTTTAATCCTTCTGCTTTAGCTACAACGGAGCCAAAAACATCATCGGTTGTAGACCACGCAACAGCAAAGGGAAACCTAGTGCCGTATTTATCCTCTCCTGTTAAAAACGGAAGAGTAGCTGTACCGTTAATACCATCGAGAGGTGCACCGTTCTTTGATTTTTCGGGCAGCGGTGTATCGCGGGGCATGTCCTTTTCCAGGAATCCGTAAACTTCCAGCCCG
>CAZEBL010000402.1:0-1538 GCA_964510325.1 uncultured Melioribacter sp.
GACTTTTTGTAGAAATAATTTTGTGGAAATAATATTTCATAATTTTACTATAAATAAGCAATAAAGCATAAAATTGGTCAAAGGTTGACTGAATAGCTGTCAACAAATTGAGATATACAGACATTGCCGCAATAACCAAGATGAATATTTTATTACGCCGCCGCATTCATACTCCAAAATTGATTTCGGTTCAAAGCGGCATTATCTAACTTTTTTTCTCTTAAAGCTATTTTTTCTTTTTCCCTGCCTAAAAGAAAATCTTCCGGTGTAAGATAAAACAATGCGCTGTGCAAACGAACCCGATTATAATGATCAACATATTCTGCAATTGTTTCTCTGGCATCTTCAATAGAGATAAAACTGTTTGTATGCAGACATTCCATTCCAAGCGAGCGATGAAAGCGTTCCAACTTGCCGTTGCTCTGAGGATATGCAACAGATGTTTTAATATGAACCAGTTCCAGGTGTTTTATAAATTCCTGAAAATCTTTTGAAATAAACTGACCGCCGTTGTCAGAAATAATTCTCGGCTTCTGGTCAGGATATTTTTCCTTTGCACGCTGAATAACAACCTGCACGTCATACTCTTTCATCTCTGCCCTTACTTCGTGATGCACGATGTAACGCGAGTAACCATCCATAACTGAAATAAGGAATAAGAAACTGCCCTTGTAATTGATATACTTAATATCAGTATGCCAGTGCTGATGAGGCGCTGTCGGCTGTTTAAAACCACTACCTTTTGAGCTTGTTTTCGCCGTATTCCATTGATTTAACAGCCCTTCTGATTTTAATATCCGATATACACTTGATGGACTTACTGCCACGATATTTTCATCCAGCATTCGATAAGTCAAGCGTCTATAACCGTCTCGAAGATAATAATCATTCTCGGCATAATGACTTCTGGCATATTGAATAATAGCGTCTCGTTCCCATGGCAAAAGCCAATTACTTTTGGGCAGACTCTGGTTGTGCTGGTTTGCTTTGCCTAAGCGTCTTTTCCATTTATAATATTTTGATTTACTTATTCCGATCATCCGCAACATCCATTTAAGTTTTATCTCTGTCCTTTCCAATATATAATCAACATACAATATTATGCAGTCTCTTACATCGACTTCTACCCAGAGTTTATTCAACTGTCCCCATTCATGTTTTTTTTTAATCGAATATTGTCTTCCACTATCTCGCTTATCAAACTGTCTTTCTCTTTCAGCTTCGTCTCAAGACGTGTTATCTTCTCTTCTATCTTACTGACTGATTTTTCTCTCTTCTCCTCGAAAAGCACCGCTCCTTTCTCGAATAACATTTTCTTCCAATTATATATGACATTCGGATGTATCTGATATTTCTCCGCAAGCTCTCCTACTTGAACTCTATTCTCTAACAGCTCCCGAAGTATCATCATCTTCTCTTGTGCGTTCATTCTTTTCTTCTGTTCCATCTTCTTGACTCCTATTAAATTGTTCTTTATTGTTGTTTTGTTACACATATTCTAATTTAATAAAAGTCCCTTTTCAAGTTAAGCATAACAA
>CAZEBL010000403.1:0-1511 GCA_964510325.1 uncultured Melioribacter sp.
GATGGAGCAAAATTAAATTTAGGGAAACGTGCTGTTTCATTACCACAAATTGACCGTACAAAGGAAACTCTAAATACAATTACTGATGATGACATCAGCTTGATCTTACAAAAATCCACGGATAAGAAATTTGTACTTACTATCAACGAAGAAGCTTTATCGGAAGGATTAAAGGAATTAGATAATCTTGTTGGTCTTGAAAGTGTTAAAAAAGAAATTAATGATCTTGTAAAACTCGCACGATTTTTTGCAGAACAAGGTGAGGATTTACGTGAGAAATTCGGTAATCATTATTTATTCCTTGGAAACCCCGGAACAGGTAAAACAACTGTTGCAAGAATATTCAGCAGAATTTTTTCTGCATTGGGAGTTTTATCGAAAGGGCATCTTGTAGAAACTGATAGACAGGGACTTGTTGCCGGATATGTAGGACAGACTGCAGAGAAAACATCTGCATTGATCGACAAAGCAATTGGTGGAACTCTATTTATTGATGAAGCTTATGCCCTGGTAAAATCTGATGGTTCGGGAAGTGATTTTGGAAAAGAAGCTATCGACATTCTGTTAAAACGGATGGAGGATGATCGTTCCAAATTTATTGTTATTGCTGCCGGTTATACAGAGGAAATGAAAAAATTTATTGCAAGTAATCCCGGTATGCAATCAAGGTTTAGTAAATCGATTACATTCGAAGATTATTCTCCCAAAGAATTAATGGAGATAGTATATAGAAGTCTTAGAAACGACAAAAAGAATATTTCTAAAGATGCCGATGATGCACTTTTCAAACATTTCAGCGAGATCTACAAAGTACGTGATAAAAAATTCGGTAACGCACGTATAGTTAGAAACATACTTGATACTATCAGACAAAAAATGCTTTTGCGAATAGCTGATATTCCTCAATCCGAAAGAACTGAGGATAAACTTAACACAATAATCCTGGATGACATAAAGGAATCGATCGAAACAAAAGCACAGGCAACCGAATATCAGGTGAAAGGCGACCCATTAAAACTTCAGGAGTATATCGATCAATTAAATTCTTTAGTAGGACTCGAAAAAGTAAAAGAAAGTGTATTTAAATTAATAAGCGGTTCAAAGATCGCACAGCTAAAACGTGAACGTGGTTTACATGTCGTTGAGAGAAATTATAATGCATTCCTAGTCGGGAACCCCGGTACGGGTAAAACAACCGTGGCTAAACTAATAAGCCAGATTCTTAAAGAACTTGGCATTATTGAAAAAGGTCATCTAATTGAGGTAACACGAGCAGACCTAATAGGAGCTTACCCCGAACAAACAATCTCTCAAACAGAAAATATTATAAAAGATTCTTTAGGCGGAACACTTTTTATTCAAAACGCACAATCACTTATTCAGGATGGTAATGAGAATGGACTTATTGTGCTTGATACAATCAGCAGATTTGTGGATTTATACCGCCACAAGCTCGTAATCTTTTTTGAAGGTTCATCAGATGAAATAAAAAATCTTTTAAAAGGATATCC